>NZ_BADX01000033.1:0-4028 GCF_000241365.1 Pseudoalteromonas sp. BSi20480
AGTACTGTTTCCTTATGTACCAAATATATTTACCTTGCCTGTTGCAGAAATTACAGCCAGCGAAGTCGAGCGCTATTCACTATACAAACCTGAAAGCGCCCAAGATGAAGATCCGTTTATAGCGACAAAGTTTACTGACCGAATGCCTATTAGTCAGTTGTTGAGGAAGTGAAGTGTTGGTTTATCAAATGAATCGAGTGTGTGAAATTTGGAGTTACATGTGTTATTTATTGAATAGAAATATAAGAATAGGGATGTATAAATGAGTGAAGTAAATTTTCTATCGGCATTTATAAAAAGAACAGATGGAATTAAAAATCCAGAACTAATTAATATTGATGATCCTGAAAAAGGTGAAAATGAAAGTTACTTATCACTAATTTCAAGTATTAGTAACTTACTTGATTTTGATAACTTAGTTATCTTAGCAGGCTCTGGAACCTCATTAACATTTCAAGGTATTGCTCCAAGTATGGGGCAACTATGGGAAAAATGTAAAGAACAAGATCCTGATAAATTTCAAGATGTTCTTGATGCAGTGAAATATGATGAAAACCAGAAAAAAAGAGATTCAAAAACAAATGAGCCGTGGAATGATATCGAATTATTATTATCATTGTGTGATCAATATATTGCTTTGTTTCCAAATGCAGCAAAAACCGGAGAGCTTACTTCTTTCTTAAATCAATCCAAAACAGTTATCTTAAACGAAACTAACTTTACGGATAAAATAAATTCAAATGATTGGTTTCCTCATGATAAATTCATCCGAACTTTAGGTCGAAGAAGTCCAAAGCAGCAAAGACTTAAATTATTTACAACTAATTATGATTTGGCATTCGAACATTCTGCTGCAAATACAGGTTTTGTTGTTGTAGACGGTTTTGATTTTTCATCCCCTAGTTATTTTAACCCTGCCTGGTATCGCTATGATATTGTTGATAGAAGTGGGCACTCTAAAAGCCCAAATTCTTATATCCCAAATGTTATTCAGCTTTATAAAATGCATGGTTCTGTCAATTGGACTCGTGAAAATGGACGAGTTAAAAAAGTAGACTATAAAGCAAAAATTGATGAGCCTGTTTTTATTTACCCTAGTAGCTCTAAATATCAAACCTCTTATGATTCACCTTATTTGGATATGATGTCGTCATTTCTAAATAGCGTCCAACAACCTAAAACAGCATTAATATGCCTTGGTTTTGGGTTTAATGATAAGCATATTAATAATGCTGTGACGATGGCTTTAAGGACTAATGCGGAATTTAACCTTCTAGTTGCAACAAAAGATTTATTTATTGAAAGCGGCTCGTTTAATCCCGAGATAAGAGATTTGTTAGATCAGGCTATTCAGCAAGGGGATAAAAGAATTTCATTAGTTGATGGTACTTTCGAGCAATTTTCCGAATTGCTACAAGAACGTCGAAAAGAGACTCCAGAAGAAAAGTTATTTAAAACCTTTGAATCAATTGCTGGAAATATTAACCCCAAGAAGGTGGGTGATAATGAGTTTTAATGAATGGTTTTCCCCCTTTGATACTAATAGAAGAATTGGTAGTGTTATTAATATTTCGCCAGCAGAAATTACTGTCAATCTATCAGATGCTGGTTCTGGAGAAGCAAGGTGGTACTTAGGAGATCGCGTAGGCGCTGGTGAGGTTAATGAATTTATATTTATTGATTGTGGCCAAACAGCAATACTAGGCCGGTTAGTTCAAGTTTGGCTTGATGGCGCTGAAAGGCTATCGGTAGATGCTATGACTATTGATAATGGTTTGAATAATCCTGTAGGAATTATTCAATTATTAACAAGTATTAATCCTGCAACAGGAGTTATTTATCGTGGAATCAAAAGTCATCCTAGACTAGGGAGCCAAATATATTCAGCTCACCCAAAATTAATATCTATCCTAGCTGAAGGAGACTCGAAAGAAAGTGAAGTAAAACTGAATATAGCAGAGCTGCCATACGATTCCGCCGTTAACATAACTGTTACTCCTGATAAGCTATTTGCGAGGCATTGTGCGGTTTTAGGAGCTACAGGTGGAGGTAAAAGTTATTCAATATCTAGGTTGCTTCAAGAAGTACAACAACATGGAGGGAAAGCATTATTATTAGATCCTACAGGAGAGTACTCCAACTTAGATTGCGATACATATTATGTTGGTAATCATGTAAGGGCTAATGCTAGCAATTCAGTTACTTTTCCTCATTGGAAGCTCCCTGAATCAGATATATTTGCTTTTTTGCGTCCATCAACACAGACACAAATGCCAAAGTTGTCTGCCGCAATTCTTAGCCAAAAAATATTATGTGAATACTGGAGTGATATACCGAATCTAGGTTTAAACGTCAGTGCTGATTTTGCTTTAGTTAAAAAAGGGACGAACAAATATAACTACCAAAATGCAGTAAAGCTATTTGAGTCAAATAGTTCTGGCTCTGCTAGATGGAGCTTTAATAATTTATCCTCCCAAATAGAGCAAGAATGCATTTGGCCGACAGATAAAAAAAACGATACTCTGTTTGGAGACTGCCATGATGGTGATCTAGGTTATTGTATAAGCCTAATTTCACGTATTAAATCTTATTCATCGAGCCAACATTTAAAATGGCTATTTGATCCAGAAAAAGATTTGAAAGATATTCCGCAAATTTTAGAATCCCTATCTAAGAAAAAAGGGGAAACTAAAATATTAAGATTAGATTTATCAGCGGTGCCTTTTGAGGCAAATGGAAGAGAGATTCTGGTAAATGCTATTGGGAGAAAGCTAATGGATTTAGCAAGATGTGGTGATATTCAGCACAACAACCCATTACTAGTTTTTATAGATGAAGCTCATCAATTCTTGAACAAAACAATCGGTGAAGAAACAAATTCTATAAATCTAGATGCTTTTGGCAATATAGCAAAAGAAGGTCGTAAATACGGGCTTAATGTGGTTATCGCAACTCAGAGACCGAGAGATATACCTGAAGATGTATTAAGTCAGATCGGCTCCCTGATTGTCCATAGGCTAACAAACTTTCATGACCAAGAAGTCGTTAAAAGAGCTGTAGGCACAATGGATCAAAGATCTGCGTCGTTTTTACCAACATTAAGTCAAGGCGAAGCTTTGCTCCTAGGAATAGACTTCCCTTTTCCTATGATTGTTAAAATGAAAAAGCCAACAATTAAGCCGACATCTAAAAGTGCAGAGTATTCAGTGGCATGGAAACGAAAGAATATTGAGAGCCGAATGGGAATTACAGATTATCTGGAAGTTCCTGATGAGTTTACGGATGAATTTGAAAGTTTAGATATTGAATATATATCTCAAGAAGGCTCTACTGGTGATATGATTTATAGTTATTACTTTGAAGTATCTTCTGAGGCCTCAACTGAGCTGCTTGAAATAATGGATTGGAAAGTAGGGCAAGTGATTAGTGATATTCCTGTAGAAATATTTGAAAAATAATGATTTTAGTTAGCTTTACTTTTAATACTAAATGTAAACCATAGCGGGCTTTAAGAAGTAACTTTACAGCAGAATTTTTGCCTTTACTTAAAAACTAAAATATCCTTAGTACACTTATAGGTTAGATACTAAGAGAATCTTAGCAAGATATGTTTTATAGCTAAGGTTCACATGGAAACTCCAACACCTTCACGCCTAAAATCTGCAAGAAAAGCAGCAGGCCTTACTCAGCAACAGCTAGGTATGGCATTAGGAATGGAGCCAAACACGGCTAGTGCTCGCATGAACCAATACGAAAAAGGTAAACACGCCCCTGATTTTTTAACCATGAAACGCATTGCTAAAGAGCTAGGTGTACCAGTAGCTTACTTTTATTGTGAAGAAGATGATCTAGCTGAGTTAATTTGTTCATGGGGAAAGATGAGCTTTGAGGGACGACAAAAGCTTATCTATAGCCTACAAAATGCTATACTAAAAAATAAGTGAGTAACGTAATTGAATTTATTTTTTTTGAATATATATCACTCTGTGTAATAAAGGATTTTATTAATGAGAAAAAGCAGTACCCCT
>NZ_BADX01000032.1:0-399 GCF_000241365.1 Pseudoalteromonas sp. BSi20480
AGTATTGATCTTGTTTTTCATTTTGTGCAATTGAGTACTATTTTGTCTAAGCTTTATTTTTAACTTAATGAATCTGAAGTTTTATAAGGATATATATGAAAACTGATGACTTAACACATGCTGTAATTGGCTGTGCAATAGAAGTACATAAAACTTTAGGCCCTGGTTTGCTTGAATCAACTTATGAAGCTTGCTTGATTTATGAGTTGAATAAATTAGGTTTCACGCCCAAGAGCCAAGTTGATCTGCCTGTTTACTATAAAGACACTTATATAAATGCTGGCTATAGATTAGATATTCTACTCCCCGATAATTTAATCATTGAACTCAAATCAGTAGACAAGCTACTACCAATTCATTCAGCACAATTAATAACCTATATGAAGCTTGCAAACATTG
>NZ_BADX01000031.1:0-21151 GCF_000241365.1 Pseudoalteromonas sp. BSi20480
GAAGCCCTTTATCCCGCGCTATACTCTTGAACATATGTAGCTTTAAGAAACTCATAGTTAGCAATGTAATCTTCAAATGTAGAGATCACTTGCTCTATTACTAACTGTATTTCTTGAGTTTTAGTTCTCAGAACATTAACACGGTGGCGCTCACCAATAACCGTTGGAGTTTCTCTACCGTGAGCAACTGCATTCCGTTTATCGACCACCTCATCAATAGTTAACTTGACTCTAGGCTCAACTTGAATAGGAGCAGCACCAAAACTTCTTATTGTATTTTGGATTGTTTTAAACCATACATTTTGTAGGTTCTGAGAGAAAATGGTATTACTTATATCAAAGACCTCTTCAGAATTTATACTTTCAAATACCTCTGAAGATTTATCAAAATAATCTTTGTAGCCACATTGTTTAAAACTTTGCATTTTTGAATTTAATGAAATTACATTAAATGGAGTCGCGAAATGCAGGTTTTTAATATTTTTACTCTTTATTAAGAGTATTGCCTGCTCAACAGTTTCGTTTAAAGCCTTTTCTAGCGCAGAGTATAAGTGTACATAGTACAAACCTCTTAATACCTTAACTTCGGGTGTAGCTTCTCCTGCTGGTTCAATAGACTCTATGTAGTTAAGGTTAATCTGTACTTCACTAAATCTTTCTCGTGAATTTGCTCGCACAATATCAAATGTCATTGAGAAGAGTGTCCTTGACAATATTTATGCGTTTTAAAACCATTTTTTTACTATTTGTTGCCCCAGTCGTCGCTTTCTTAACTTCCTGATCATTTAGTAAATCTTCCAGCTTTGTTAGGTCAACTTGTCGATTACTTGTAATAGCTTTGGCACATCCAACTGATATCGCTTCATAGAGGACTACAGGCGTGATATTTTTTCTTGCTCCGCGAACGATACCATCAGGTAAATTATCTTTTAATGCCTCAAATGTGTCTAAAAATAATTTCTTTAATTCTTTTCTGTCTTTATCTTTGAATTTTTCAGTTTTTTGCTCCATATAGTCGTTTAAGAAACCTTTAACACTATGAACAAACTGTTCTGCATTTTCATGGTAAGCAAAAAACCTCAGGACTAGCTCTTCGTAACTTCCACTACGTTCTGAGTTTGCTGTCATTTTAACCACAGCTCTAAAGTCTTCATTTTCGGAAAGCTCTTTTAAGAAATCATTAAACGGACCTATATAAACACAATTCCTAATTTCTTGTTCATGTAGGGTAACACCGCCAGTATTTAATCTTTCAAAGAGATCATATCTCACATTGAAATCACTGCGATCGTTTAATACTGTTATTCTTAATGGCCGAGTTTGTAGCATAAACTGCATGGATTTTGGCAAGTCATTGAAATGAAGTCCATTCATAGACTCCAGCTTTTCAAGTCCAGTCAATTCCAGCTTTTCATGCTTTATCGAGATATCTTTAAGCTCTTCATCATTTCCAATAAAGTTCAATATCGTAGTAAGCCTTTGAAGCCCATCAATAACTTCCCAAGAAGCATCTTTGTTAGAAGCCATAAATAAACTTGGTATGGGTATCCCAAGAAACAATGACTCAATTAATGCCGATTGTCTTTTTGCATCCCACACAAAGTGACGCTGATACTCGGGGGCAATATCGATCATCTCTTCAAGTACCATGTCATATAATTGCTTTAAAGTAATGTCATAGCTATCGAATGCGACTGACCTTCTATTAGAATCAAGTTGTTCCTGAATTTTAACTATATTCAATTTGAATCCTTAGTTTGGTATTGCTCTAGCCCCAGAGGGCTTCTAACAACTTTATCAGAGGACACTTTCCTCTTTTAATGAGCAATGTATGTCCTCTTATTTATTTTTAATATTAATAACAAATCCTGTAACACATTGCGAGTATTAAACTTTAAGTCGGGCTGTTAATTAACAACAGGCAGAAAAGGGGAAAGTGTCCTCACTTTCTGACTTAGGAGGAAAAACGCCATCGCTTTAGTAAATGCAGTCATTAAAAATTTAAAATGAAAACTAAAGGCTTTTTTAAACCATTTTACCACCTCTAAAAAATGGCAACGGTAATATAAGTAACTACTTTAAATACAATTATTTGTGTAAGGCTATTATAAAGGTAGGTTTTTTGCGGGAGGTAGCTGTAAAAAGGAGGTGATGAATAATTGCTAAACGCGCCTACCTGCTTTTGAAACGGGCAAACACGTTTAATACGAATTTATTTGGATTTTTTTGCTTCAAGCGCTTCTATTTCACTCCAAATTTTTTCGGCTTCTTCGCTTAGCATGGCGTAGCTTTTAATGTCGCCTTTACGCTGAGCTTGCATGCCTTGCTCTAATTTGGCGTCGTACTCTTTACGTAACTTTTTTGTAGGGTCTGATTTGAATATCGAAAACATGGGACTCGCTTAATTTTATAAAAGTGATTGGACTACCATACGCTACAAAGCGATAAAAAGTTCTTTTAGCAGAAAGGCATTTACCTTGTTAAATTAAAACAAGGTAAACGAATTATTTGCTATGCTGCGGTTACTAAACGGTTTTATAGCTCAGGCTCTAGGCGTTTAATACCTTGGCCATCTAGGCCTAAGTAAATGTAACCATCATCCCCTTGCGCTAAACTTCTTACGCGGCCAATGCCCTCTAATATTTTTTCTTGGCTTTTTAGTGTATCGTTTTCAAGCGTAAGTGCGCTTAAAAACGAAAACTTCATAGACGATAACAACACTTTACCTTTTAATTTAGGGTATTTGTCGCTGGTGACGAATAGCATATCTGATGGTGCTATAGATGGAGTCCATTGTGATGTTGGCGATTGCATGCCGTCTTTTGTTTGCAGGTCTGTAAACGACGTGCCGCTATAATTTACGCCATAGCTAACTACTGGCCATCCGTAGTTTAATCCTGATTTTATTAAATTAAGTTCGTCGCCGCCTCGGGGGCCATGCTCATGAGCCCAAAGACGATTATTTTCAGCGTCAAACCACATACCCTGCGGGTTTCGATGTCCGTAAGACCAAACAGCGTGTTTAGCGTCTGTTTGTTTAACAAAGGGATTATCTGTTGGAATACGGCCATCTAAATGAAGACGATAAATTTTGCCCCCATCACGGCTAAGATCTTGCGGGTTTAGGTCGCGCGAGCCACGATCCCCGATCGAAAAATAAACATAACCTTGTTTATCAAATACAATACGACTGCCGTAGTGCTGACCTTTTGTACTGTTATGCTCACCTTTGTATAAAACGTGCGGCTCTAATAGCTGAGTATGATCATCACTTAATTTTGCGCGCATTAATGCAGTGTTACTACCACTGCCTTTGCCTTCAGCGCTTGAGTAAGTAAGGTAAAGCCATTGACTGTTTTTATTATCGGTATGCAGTGCTAAATCAAGTAAACCGCCTTGGCCGTTAGCATCTATATCGGGCAATCCTTTTACTTGAATAAGCGTTGAGGTGTTTTTACGTAATAAAAATAGTTTTCCACCTCGCTCTGTAATTAATAAATCACCATTTGATAGTGCTTCGATTGCCCAAGGAATACTTACACCTTCTGCAACGTCTACTGCTTTTACATTAAGCGGCAAACTCGGCAGCTTTTTAAAATCAACTGCATTTACTGACATTGTAGGCAGCGTCAATAAAGCGGCTGTTAGCACGGCACCCTTAAAAGAATGTGTATATTTTTTTGATTTTATATTGAGCATGTTATTTTCCAAAATTAATCAAATTAGGTTTACGTTAGCACGAGCTGTAAAAATTTGCTAAGCGTTGCGATAAGTGAAAATTCTTTAATTTTAGCTAGTTACATATATCACTCACACAGTATTAGAAATAGTTAGCTCACTCAGTAAAGTACTTTTTATATTTTATTTAGTTTTGAAATACGTTTATAAATTGAGTTTAGTTTGTTTTTTGTTCGTAGTTTTTAACAAAAATAATGGAATAAACACTCTATTAGGGTTGAAAACTTGAATTTTCAGCGTACACTTGTGCGCTGAAGTTTGAGCGTACACTTGTATGCTCAAATAGTGAGGGTTCTGATTTGTGCTAACACCCAGTTCGTGCAAACCATTGAGCAATAAACCAATATAGAGATTTTATTACAATGTTTACGCAGGCATTAAACCAATTTTCAACGTGGTTTTTACACCATCAAACGTTTGCAGGCTACATAGAGCCAATAATGCAAGTGTTTAAACCTGCTTGGCGTGCAGGGCAATTTAGAGCGCAACTAATGAGTTCAGAATCATTAAATGGTGAATTTTTGAGTTTGAAGCTAAAACCAAGCAAACAATGGCTCGCACATACCGCAGGGCAGCATGTTAGTTTGACCATTGAAATGAATGGACGATTATTGACGCGCGTTTTTACAATTGCTTCAAGCGTTAAATATTTCAACGAAACGGGATTTATACGCTTGTTAATTAAAACAAGCGAACAAGGACGATTTACCGGTTTATTAAATAACAAAGCAAAAGCGGGAACATGGTGCAACATATCTGCTGCAACGGGTGAGTTTGTATTTAAAAATACACATACTCCTGCCACATTAATAGCTGGTGGATCTGGTATAACGCCGATGCTAGCAATGCTTGACGATTATTTAGCGCAAACAACCAAAGCAATAAATTTAGTGTATTACGCAAAATCGGGCGAACATCAATGTGTTGATGAGTTGCGTGAATTAGCCACACAATTTAGTCATTTTTCATTTTTATTATTAACTCGTGAGCAGTCGAGCGACATTACTAGCAATATTAAACATTGGGACAATCCAGATATATATTGCTGTGGGCCGCTAGGGTTTATGCAAACAGTACAAGCGTTTGCTCAAAAACATGATCTTAATTATTACCAAGAGGCATTTGGTTTAGCGTTACCCAAAGTAAACAATGAAGATCAGTTTACTGTGAAGGTGAACAGCCAAGCCCATATAGTTGAAGGAAATGATGTACTACTTAGCCAGTTTGAAGTTAAAAAATTACCGGTAAAGCGTGGCTGCGGAATTGGTATTTGCCATCAGTGCCAATGTATTAAAAAGTCGGGAATAGTACGTAATTTAAAAACAGGTGAAATGTCAGACAACGGTGAGCAATTAATCCAACTTTGTATAAGCCAACCTGTGAGTGACTTGGAGTTACAATTATGAAAAACATAAACTTTGATCAGCTTGCAAGCGATTTAGATACTATAAAAATGAATACGCTTGCTAAAGTAGGACAAAAAGATGCTGACTATATTCGCTCTGTCGTTCGAAAGCAAAGACTATGTGAGTGGAGTGGGCGAATACTATTAATGCTTGGATTTATTCAGCCTTTACTTTGGGTTGCCGGTGTTTTGTTACTGGCTTTGGCTAAAATTCTCGATAATATGGAAATTGGCCACAATGTTATGCATGGTCAATACGATTGGATGAACGACAAACAGCTTAACTCTCAGCAATACGAATGGGACATAGCCTGCGATGGCCAAAGCTGGCATCGTGTTCACAATTTTGAGCACCACACATACACTAACATTATTGGAAAAGACCGTGATTTTGGCTACGGGTTGTTACGTTTGAGTGATGATTTTAAGTGGCGTTTTAAAAATGTGTGGCAGTTTTTTACTTACATAAATTTAAGTGTCTTGTTTCAGTGGGGGGTGTCATACCATGAGCTGGCAGCAGAGCGTGTTTTTATAGGTAAAAAGAAAGAAAATCGTGAAGGGGGTGTATCGCATGCTACTTTAAAGCAGCGTTTTTTTAGTAAAGGTGCTCGCCAGTTAATTAAAGATTATGTGATCTTCCCATTACTTGCAGGTCCACTGTTTTTATGGGTGTTAGCGGGTAATTTAGTGGCAAATTTGCTTCGTAACTTATGGACATCGACAATTATATTTTGTGGCCACTTTACCGAAGAAACCGAAACATTCAAAGAACAAGACTGCGTAAACGAAACCCAAGGCCAGTGGTATTATCGTCAAGTATTAGGCTCGTCTAATATCAAAGGGGCAAACTGGTTTCATATTTTAACGGGCCATTTGAGCTGCCAGATTGAGCACCACTTATTTCCTGATATGCCGTCGTCGCGATATCAAGAGGTGGCACCTCAGGTACAGGCCGTTATGCAAAAGCACGGGATTGATTACCACACTGGCGGATTTTTTAAACAATACGGCTCGGTGTTAAAGCGAATTATTAGATACTCATTTAAATAGTGATAGGGTGCATTAAGCGCTTTAAAAGCTAAAACATAAACCGGCATGTGTAAGCGCATATGCCGGTTTTTTGCTGTTGTGCTTAATAAACATACAGTGCGTTTGGTTTTTTCTTATTGTTAATTAAAAATCCGTTACTTTAGCTATGGTTAATTGATGCGTGATTGTCATACAATGGAGAAAAATAGACCACACAAGAGAGATAAAAAATGGCCGCATTTGGTACTGTGTTTATGCCACAGATGATTCAAGCTCGTTTTTCAGATAATCAATGGAGCGAAACCTCAGTTGTTCCATGCGATAAGCTTGAGTTTCATGCTGGAGCACACGTTCTTCATTATTCAAGCACCTGTTTTGAGGGCTTAAAAGCATTTCGTCATGAAGATGGGTCTGTTTATATTTTTAGAATGGATGCAAACATAGCACGTATGCAGCAAAGCTCTGCACTTTTAAGCTTACCAAGTTTTGATGGCGATATGCTTAAAACGATGATTATTGATATTGTTCGCCAATATGCCGATGAAACCCCATTACCGCCTGGCTCTATGTATATTCGCCCAACACATATAGGCACAGAAGCGGCAATTGGTAAAGCGGCAGCTCCTTCAATGAGCTCATTGTTGTACACTTTACTTTCGCCAGTAGGTGATTATTTTGCTGGTGGTGCTACGGCATTACGTGTGTTACTTGAAGAAGATGGTATGCGCTGTGCACCTCATATGGGCATGGTTAAAAGCGGCGGTAACTACGCCAGTGCGCTTGGCCCAATTAGCGCTGCACGTAAACAGTATCAAGCAGATCAAATATTATTTTGCCCAGGTGGTGATGTACAAGAAACGGGCGCTGCAAACTTTATTTTGATTGATGGCAACGAAATTATAACCAAAGCGCTCGACTCCACCTTTTTACACGGCGTGACGCGTAATAGTATTTTAACGATTGCTAAAGATTTAGGCATGACTGTGAGCGAACGTAATTTTACAGTGACTGAACTTTTAGAGCGTGCTGAAAAACCAGGCACAGAGGCTGCGCTTTCAGGTACTGCTGCGGTATTAACGCCAGTGGGAACGTTTATTCATAACGATAAAGAATATAAAGTAGGCACAGGAGAGCCTGGGCCAACTACTGCACGTCTGCGACAAGCATTGAACGACATTCAATGGGGTAAAAGCGAAGATAAACATGGATGGTTAACTAAAGTGGTATAGCGTTAAATACCCACGTTACTCGCACCAAAAAGCCACCTAATTAAGGTGGCTTTTTGGTGCGAGTAACTTTATTAATTTATTAAAATTTTATTTTTCCGGTTAATATATCTTTAAACATAACCCAGTCTCCCCACAAACTATAAAATGGGTGTTTAAATGTAGCTGGTCGGTTTTTTTCAAAAAAGAAATGCCCAACCCACGCAAAGCCATAGCCAATAATGGGTAGCAGCCACAATAGCGCAAATTTTTGACTTAATAATGCGGTAATAATAACCATAAGTACTAATAAGCTACCTATAAAATGCAAACGCCTGCAGGTTACGTTGCGATGCTCCTTTAAATAATAAGGGTAAAAAGTACTTTAAAACTGTTGAAACTGGGCTCTTTTTTTTTCATAAATCACGTCTTTATTTTTATTGTATGTTTTTACTATTAAAGCGTAAGTTTACACTTGTTTACAGCGATAAATGGCACTTAACGCATCTTAATAGACATAAGCTTAAAAAACTCATAAGTTATTACTACTACTTAATAAATAAAAAGAACACACATTATGTTACTTAAACGTACTCTTGCCTGTGCTGTATTATTGGCACTCAGTGGCTGTTCAGAGCCAACCAATACATCAGATCAAAAAGAAGTAAAATCATCTATGAATCAAGTTAACTCAGTCGTGTATCCCGAAACCAAAACAGGGGATGTAGTTGATACCTATTTTGGAGAAAACGTGGCCGATCCTTATCGTTGGTTAGAAGACGATATGAGTGCAGAGACTGCTGATTGGGTAAAAGCGCAAAATACGGCTACTTTTTCATACTTAGAACAAATCCCTTACAGAAACAAGCTCAAAGAGCGCCTTGAAAAGCTGATGAATTACGAAAAAATAGGTGCGCCATTTGAAGAGGGCGGCTACACCTACTTTTACAAAAACGATGGCTTGCAAAATCAATATGTTTTATACCGCAGCAAAGGTGGTGAAGCGCCAGAGGTATTTTTAGATCCTAATAAATTTAGCGACGACGGTACAACGTCTATGTCGGGTTTATCGTTTTCTAAAGATGGTAGTTTATTAGCGTATCAAGTTTCTGAAGGTGGCAGTGATTGGCGTAAAATTATCGTTATTAATACAACGACTAAAGAGCAAGTAGAGCAAGCTTTAGTTGATGTGAAATTTAGTGGTATTGATTGGCTAGGTAATGAAGGATTTTACTACTCTAGCTACGACAAGCCAAAAGGTAGTGAGCTGTCGGCTAAAACAGATCAACATAAAGTGTATTATCATGCTTTGGGTACATCGCAGGATGACGATCGTGTTGTATTTGGCGACAGCGAGGCGCAAAAGCATCGTTACGTTGGCGCCGATGTAACAGATGATGGCAAGTACTTGCTAATTTCTGCCAGTGTTTCAACGTCTGGAAACAAACTTTTTATAAAAGACTTAAGTAAAGAAAATAGTGATTTTGTTACTGTTGTTGGTAACTCAGATTCAGATACTTCTGTAATTGATAACGACGGCGAAAAGCTTTACTTAGTTACAAATTTAAACGCACCCAATAAAAAAGTGGTCACGGTAAATGCAAATAACCCAGCGCCTGAAAATTGGGTCGACTTTATATCAGAAACCGATAACGTTCTTAGCCTAAGTAAAGGCGGAGATACTTTTTTTGCTAATTACATGGTTGATGCCATTTCGCATGTTAAACAATATAATAAGCAAGGTGAGTTAATACGTGAAATTAATTTACCAGGCGTAGGGAGTGCACGTGGTTTTCGTGGTAAAAAAGATCAATCAACGCTTTATTACTCGTTTACTAACTATAAAACTCCAGGGACTACTTTTTCGTTTGATGTAAGCTCAGGCGAGTCAAAGGTTTATCGTGAATCGGCAATCGATTTCAACAGTAATGATTACACCTCTGAGCAAGTTTTTTATACCTCAAAAGACGGTACAAAAGTGCCGATGATCATCACTTATAAAACGGGTATAAAATTAGACGGTTCAAACCCAACCATCTTATACGGTTACGGTGGTTTTAACGCAAGTTTAACACCAAGCTTTAGCCCTATTAATGCGCTTTGGCTTGAGCAAGGTGGGGTGTATGCCGTTGCTAATATTCGTGGTGGTGGTGAATACGGTAAAGACTGGCATAACGCTGGTACAAAAATGCAAAAACAAAACGTGTTTGACGACTTTATTGCCGCGGCAGAGTACTTAAAAGATAAAAAGTACACCTCTAAAAAGCGTTTAGCACTGCGCGGTGGTTCAAATGGTGGTTTATTAGTAGGTGCGGTGATGACGCAGCGACCTGACTTATTTCAAGTTGCATTACCAGCGGTAGGCGTACTTGATATGCTGCGTTACCATACATTTACAGCGGGCGCTGGTTGGGCATACGACTACGGTACTAGTGAGCAAAGTAAAGAAATGTTTGAATATATAAAAGCTTACTCGCCATTGCATAACGTTAAAGCGGGCGTTGAATATCCTGCCACTATGGTAACAACCGGTGATCACGATGATCGTGTGGTGCCATCTCATTCATTTAAATTTGCTGCTGAATTACAAGCTAAGCAGGCTGGAAATAACCCTACACTTATTCGTATTGAAACAAATGCGGGTCATGGTGCGGGCACACCAACCAGCAAGGTTATAGATTTATACGCAGATATGTTTGGTTTTACGCTATATAACATGGGTGTTAAAGAGCTATAAAACGCGTTAACGTTACCTTATTTTAAAATACAAAAGCCGAGTAAATTTACTCGGCTTTTTTATTAACTTTATTTTGGAGCCAAAAACCTGTTTGTTGACTACTGCGCAGGCAAAAATAACCGCTGATAAGTTTTATATGCGTATTCATCACTCATACCACTTAAGTAGTCACAAATAATGCGCATGCCTTGGTTATGTTTTTGAGCCTCAATATATTGCGCTTGCGTTGTTTCGGGTAACAAACGAAGCGGATCGCTTGCAAACGCTGTAAATAATTCAATCAGTAGGTTTTGCCCTTTAAACTCAATCTGTTGCATTTCAGGGTCGCGAATTAAGCGTTGAAATACAAAGTGCTTGAGTATGTGTAGTACGTTTTCATACTCCGGGTGCAACTTAGCAGTGTATTTTAAAATAGGGCATTCAAATGCTTCGTTTTGTATGTCTAGATGAATGTGAATAATGAAGGTGTTTACCAGCTCACCTATGGCGTCTTTTCGTTCAAAATCATTTTTTGAAAATAGTCGAGATGTTAACGTTTCAAGCAAGGTATTAAGCCACTCAAAATTTAGCGCTTGCAAGTGAGGAAGTGCGTGCGTTTGCCAGTCATCT
The DNA here is from genome assembly GCF_000241365.1 of Pseudoalteromonas sp. BSi20480. Taxonomy (NCBI): domain Bacteria; kingdom Pseudomonadati; phylum Pseudomonadota; class Gammaproteobacteria; order Alteromonadales; family Pseudoalteromonadaceae; genus Pseudoalteromonas; species Pseudoalteromonas sp. BSi20480. The sequence continues at coordinate 10,724 of NZ_BADX01000031.1, forward strand.
AATGTCAAAACACGGGTTGCAATGGCGTCTTCTAAATCGTGCACGGCGTATGCTATATCGTCGGCATGTTCCATTATGGCGCTGTCGAGGGATTTATAAAGTGTTTTAGCGCGGTGTTTATCTATTGTTGCGTGGGTATTTAATAACGTTCTGTCGTTTTGGCTTAATGGTTCAACAATCCAGTCAAATATGTGTGCGTCGTCTTGGTATAACCCTTTTGCAGGGCGCCAATCATCGGCTTTGATAAAAGCACGTGAGTTACGCGTATCGGGTATGGTGTGCCACAACTCGTTTATAAATGCTGGGTATTTAATAAACCCGAGTAATGTACGGCGTGTAAGGTTCATACCATAACCATTACTGTAGGGCTCTAGTTTTGCAACTATTCGTAAAGTTTGAGCATTTCCTTCAAAGCCGCCATGGTCTCGCATCATATAGTTAAGAGCAATTTCACCTCCGTGGCCAAATGGTGGGTGGCCAATATCGTGAGCCAAACAGAGTGTTTCGAGTAAACCGGTTGATGGAAAATGGCTAAAATCACTATGTTGTGACTTTAAGTGCCTTAAAATACCAGTGCCAATTTGTGACACCTCTAACGAATGAGTAAGACGGGTACGATAAAAGTCGTTTAGGCCAATCCCCATAATTTGTGTTTTAGCTTGTAAGCGTCTAAATGCAGCTGCATGAATAATTCTTGAGCGGTCAACCTGCCAGGGAGATCGGTTGTCGTTAGGTCTGTGTTTATATTGCTCTATTATTCTACTTTGCCAAACTTTGTCCATACTGCTAAACCACCATTAAACCTGTTTAGTGTTTAGTATACCCATGCACTTATAAATTGCGAATGAACATATTTTTGTAATTCGCGTTTATATAGTTGCTTAGGTATAATAAGGGTTCGTATGCGTGTGTAGGTACCATGCATAAATAGTTGTTTGAATGAGACGATACATGCTTAAGATTATCTTTCAGTTTTTGTTATCCATCCTTTTTATATGGGCACTTACGTACCCGTTTGTACAAAGTGATGAAACCGATAGCGCAGATCAAACCACCAGTGAACAACCTAAAAAAGTGAAGAAAAAAGAAAAGCCGCTACATAGTGTAACGTTGCCTAAATTTTCTGAATTTACGGATGTAAAAGAGAAAAAACGCGCATTTTTTGATTTTATTCGTCCCCATGTTGAGGCTGAAAATAAAAAAATATTACAACAACGTGCCAAGTTAGAAATAGCCCGCATGATGCTTGAAAACAATCTATCGCTTGAAGAAAAACAAAACAAAGATATTGTAAAAATCCTTAAACAATATGGCTTACCTGAAACGGTTAACACACTTGTGCTAACTCAGGCTTTGCGCCGTGTTGATATTATTCCTAAAGAAATGGCATTAATGCAAGCTGCAAATGAGTCAGCTTGGGGGACCTCTCGGTTTGCGCGAATTGGTCTGAATTTTTTTGGTCAGTGGTGTTACTCAAAAGGTTGCGGCATGGTGCCAAAGCGTCGTAACACTGGCGCAGCACACGAAGTCGCTGCATTTCAATCGGTGCGTGCTGCAGTAAGCTCTTATTTCAGAAATATAAATACCCACGGCGCTTACAAAGAGTTACGAGGCATACGTGAAAACCTGCGCCGTGAAAAAAAACCAGTATTAGCAACCAAGTTAACCCATGGTTTGATGTCTTACTCTGAGCGAGGTGAGGCATATATAGAAGAATTAAATACGATGATCAGACAAAACAGAGCTTACTTTGATGAATAAATACATGACAGGTTGTTTTTACGCGAGTTTACTTTTTTTGTTGGGCTTTAGTGCATTTAGCGCCAATGCCAGAGAGTTTGTAATGTCGTACGATGGTTTTTATGACCGTTTAAAAGTAGTTAATAAAGGGGATTTTCAATATGCCCGTGTCAACTTTTATATAAGCGATATTGCAACTAACGAGGCATGTTCAATAAAAAACGGAACCATTTTAACAGAGAATAACGAGTATCCGCTTAACTTCACAGATAGCGCACAGCTGTTGTTGCCTTTTGATAAGCAACTTGATTCAGATAAAGCTGTTATTGTTATAGAGCCACAAAACCCTGAACATGATTGTCAGTTAAAGCTACAAATAGAAGCTAACGAATTTGACGATTTAGCTTTCTCAAAACATGCGCTATATACCATCAACGAGGAGCTAGACGAATTACTAACTGATTTGTCAGGCTTTTTTGTTAGTAAGCTAATGTGGTTTTTATTACCTGAGCAAAAAGGTGTGGCGGTTACCTTTAAAAACCCAATAAGCATTAATGATGAAAACGTAACCTGCGAGGAATCGATTTGTTATTTTGATGTTGACGATAACTGGGAAGAGGATAGCCAATCGTTCGGTGAAATTAGTAATGTATTAAAAGTAACTCCCTGGATTGCAAAGTAACGGTAAACGTTGCAGTTAAATATAATAAAGCGGCATTAGCCGCTTTTTTATTTTAGTGGCGCTGAAGAGTCACGCTGCATTAGTGTGGGTTAACAAAAAACGATTTATTTTAATATTTTTTGTTTGGTATACGTCTTTAAGAACAAGTTTTGCGGCCATTTCACCCATTTTAGCTACCGGATTATCAATCGTTGTTAGTGTTGGGTAGAGGTAGTTTGCAAATATTACGTTATCAAATCCGACTATCGATAAATCGTTGGGTAGGTGATAACCGTGTTCACGGGCATACTTCATCGCACCTGAGGCCATCTCGTCGTTTGCGCACACAAGAGCTGTAAAATTTAGCTTACTATTAATGAGGTGCTCAAGCGCTGAACTTCCCCCGGTTTCGTTAAAATCACCTTCAAAATAGAGCGATGGATCAAACGTAATATTGGCTTCTTCGAGGGCTTGTTTATGGCCAGCTAAACGGTTTGCAGCATCGGCCTTAAACTGAGGGCCTGCAATATAAGCAATTTCGGTATGGCCTTGTTCTAACACCGATTTAGTTGCTAAATAACCGCCTAGTTTGTTATCTAAGCTAATGCAGTGCTCTTTGAGTTCTTCGACGTAGCGGCTCATTAAATAAACAGGCGTTGTGCCTCTACTGAGCGATATTAGGTATTCGTCGGTCACTGCTTCAACATGCAAAATTATGGCGTCGCAGCGCCTACTAATTAAAAAGTCGATGCCTTCTTTTTCTTTATCTTCTTCACTGTGGCCGGTTGTAATAATAACGTGTTTACCGGCAGCTCTAAGCTCAGACTCAATCCCCGCCATCATCTGGGCGAAGAAAGGACCATGTAATTCAGATACTAGAATACCTACACTGTTAGTGCAGTTTGATGCTAAAGATTGGGCTATTGAGTTAGGTTTGTAACCCAATGTTTGCATTGCATCGAGTACTTTTTTAGTTGTTTTATCACTTACTTTTGTGTTTTTGTTCATTACCCGAGAGACGGTAGCTAACGATACACCTGCAAGCTCTGATACTTGATAAATTGTTGCCATGTTACTTATTGACTCGCTTTCACCCTTAACTTAATCAGCTAAATCATACCTTAGTGTTGTTGACTGTGGTTAGCTTTGATTGAATATTTTCAACAACCTGGTTAGTTAATGTATATTTTTTCATTGTGTATGCTACAAAAAGGGAACCTAGGGCTGGTAGTACAGTAAACGACAGTAAAATTCCCTGCTGAGTACTCATTGTTTGCGTCACATCAGCCTGATAACTGTAAAATGATAATAGCCAACCTGCGATAGCACCTCCAACAGCAACACCCATCTTAATAAAAAATATAACACCGGAGTAAACTAAGCCCGTAATCCGTAATCCCGTTACTTCGTGACCATAATCTATGGTGTCAGCCATTTTTGCCCATAGGAGTGGGGTCGCCATATCTAAAAAGAATTTCCATAGAATAAAAGCAGCAAACGCGAGAACCAGTTGTTCACTGCCAATAAAATAGCTAAATCCACAAATAGTTGCAGCGATAAGTTGTAAACTGATGTAGGCCTTTATTTTGCAAAAACGCGCAGCTAGCGGCTGTGCAACTGCGCAACCTATCATACTAGCAACTACACCTAGGGTCATAAATAGAGTGATTAAATCTTCCCGACCGAGGTAGTATTTGACGTAATAAACCGCCAGAGTTAGCCTAAGCACTTGGCCAGTCAGCAAGAAAAATGCAGCAATACACAAGGTACGCCATTGATCGTTTTTTACTAGGGCTTGAATACTTTTAGCAAAAGGGATGTTTTGTTCTTTGGGTTGTTGAATACGTTCTTTGGTGCCTAAAAAGCAAAGTAAAAACAGCACAAGGCCTAAAATACTCATGGCGGTCATGGTTAGCTGGTAACCTTTAGCGTTATCGCCCTGGCCAAAGTATTCAACCATTGGCATGGTGCATCCAGCAACAATAACACCACCAAGCATCCCAAATACAAAACGGTACGATTGAATAGTAACGCGTTCTTTTGCGTCTGCGGTTAACACACCACCGAGTGCGCAATAAGGTATATTAATAGCAGTGTAAGCAACCATCAGTAAGGTATAGGTGCTAAAGGCATAGATTATTTTGTCAGTGCCTTCTAAGTCTGGTGTAGTAAACGCTAAAATACTAATAATGGCAAAAGGGAGCGCAAGCCATAGTAGGTAAGGGCGAAAATGTCCCCAGCGAGTATGTGTTTTATCAGCTAGGTTGCCCATTAGGGGGTCGGTTACGGCGTCAAAAATGCGAACAGCTAAAAACATAGTACCAACAACGGCGGGGGATAAGCCCACCACGTCGGTATAGTAAAGCATTAGGAACATCATTACCGTTTGGAAAATAATATTACTGGCGGTGTCGCCTAATCCGTAGGCTATTTTTTCTTTTACACTAACCATGGTTGCTTTATCTCGCTTTATGTTTTTTTAGTTGCGTTAATAAATACGTTTTTTTATCTATTTGAGATTAATGCTTTATAGGCTAGGCCACTATTTTTTATAGTACGTTGCTGTGTGCTGTAATCTACATAAACTATACCAAATCTTTTTAAGTAACCTTCTGCCCATTCAAAGTTATCCATTAGGCTCCAGGCAAAATAGCCGTCAATTCTTACACCTTGTTCTGTTGCATTGTGAACGGCATTTAGGTGACTGTTGTAGTAGTCTAGTCGATCTACATCATTGATTTCACCATTATTATAGCTGTCGGGCATCGCTGCGCCATTTTCTGTAATAAAAATAGGCGGTAGGGTATAGGTATTGTTAAGTGTGACTAATAACTCTGTAAACGACTTAGGGTAAATTTCCCAGCCCATATCGGTTAGCGGGCCAGTAGGCTCTATTGGCTCATATATTTCAGTAGGGTGCGCTTTATAAAATTGACGGGTGTAAAAGTTAATACCCAAATAATCAATTGATTGCGAAATAATAGCCATGTCACCATCGTGAATATCTGGCAGATGTGCTGAAGGTAATTGTTCAATAATTGCTGGGTATGTACCATCCATGATGGGTTTCATGTACCACTGGTTTAAGTAGTCATCTGCAAAAGCAGTTGCAGCAATGTCATCAGGGTCTTCAGAGATGCTATAGCAGGGAGTAAAATTAAGCACGATACCGTTTAAAGTCGTCGGTGAGTTTTGCTTTAATACGGTCATGGCAAGCCCATGTGCTAATAACAAATGGTGGGCGGCTTTGCGCCCGTATTGTTTACCCACTTTCCCTGGCGCATGAATGCCAATTTCGTAACCTAAAAAAGCACTGCAAAAGGGTTCGTTTAAGGTAGCGTATGAATGCACCCGGTCACCGAATGCAAAAGTAATTAAATCAACATAGTGAGCAAACGCATAAGCTGTTTCTCGATTTAACCAACCCCCTTCGTCTTCAAGGTGTTGAGGTAAATCCCAGTGGTATAACGTGACAAACGCTTTAATATTGCGCTTTTTCAGTTCATCTAAGATGTCGGTGTAAAACTTTACGCCTTCAGGGTTAAGCTCACCACTTTTTGTAATAACACGAGGCCAAGAAATAGAAAGTCTGTAAGCATCTACTCCTAATGATTCGATTAAATCTATGTCTTTTTTCCAATTATTGTAATGATCGCACGCAACATGCCCATTTGAGTTATCAGCTATTTTACCTGGAGTATCACAAAAGGTATCCCAGATACACGGCAGACGATGAGTTGATCCACCTTCTATTTGGAAAGACGCTGTTGCTACACCATAAATAAACTCTTTTGTTAATAGAGGTGAACAAGTTGGTAAAGATATTTTAGTCATTAGTTACAAACCTTTTAAAACCTAAATTGCACTTTTAGCGCCGATATTTACTGCCTCGTAGCTTACTCTCGACTTGATAAAAAATAAAAATTGTTGAATTATGTTACGTGTTCGTATTTAATTAGCTGTGAAAGCGCTTACATTTTTAAGATTAATGTTAATTAACCTTCAGGTCAACTCTTTAATAGCATGGCTTAGCCGCCAATTTATTAACAATACAGAGAAGGTTAACGATAATAATAAATTGCGGAGAGCACATGGCTAGTTCAGCACCAACAACGACACACACACAATCGCAAAACACAGGCGATAATAATTATGGATTTGCACTTACATCGTTAACAACGCTATTTTTTATGTGGGGTTTTATTACCTGCCTAAATGACATTCTAATCCCGCATTTAAAAGCGGTATTCGATTTAACATACGTGCAGGCTATGCTTGTGCAGTTTTGTTTTTTTGGTGCTTACTTTTTAATGTCTATACCCAGCGGGCTTATTGTGAAAAAGCTGGGTTATAAAAACGGCATTGTTGTCGGGTTACTAATTGCTGCAGTTGGGTGTGTATTATTCTATCCAGCGGCACAAATGCATAACTATCCTGTATTTTTGTTTGCGCTGTTTGTTTTAGCAAGCGGAATTACTTTATTACAGGTATCTGCAAACCCATACGTAAGCTTATTAGGTCCTGCAAAAACAGCGTCTTCTCGTTTGACATTAACACAGGCATTTAATGCGCTTGGTACCACGGTTGCACCGTCTTTTGGTGCATTATTAATACTAGGCTCAGCGTCGGATGCTTTTTTAACACCGGCGCAAAATGCCGAATCAGTTCAACTTCCTTACTTGCTGCTTGCTGCAATGCTAATTGTATTAGCTGGTGTGTTTGCATGGCTTAAGCTTCCTGACATTATGAGCGAGCAAAAAGAAGCTGCCGAGAAATCAGACACCATTGAAGGGAGTGCATGGCAGTATCGCCACCTTGTTTTGGGTGCGGTAGGCATATTTATGTATGTGGGCGCGGAAGTTGCGATTGGTAGTTTTTTAGTTAGCTTTTTAGCGCAAGAAAATATTGCTGGATTAAAAGAACATGTCGCGGCTCATTACATTACCTATTACTTTGGCGGTGCAATGGTTGGGCGTTTTATTGGCGCGGCTGTAATACAAAAACTTCCCGCCGGTAAAGTGCTTGGTTTTAATGCAACCATGGCTATTATTTTAGTGGTTATTGCCATGAGCACATCTGGTCAGTTAGCAATGTGGTCAATATTATTAGTTGGATTATTTAACTCCATTATGTTTCCTACTATTTTTAGCCTTGCACTAAATGGCTTAGGCAAGCACACAGCGCAAGGTTCGGGCATTTTGTGTTTGGCAATTGTAGGCGGTGCAATTGTGCCGCTTTTACAAGGTGCACTTGCTGATAGTGTTGGGGTTCAACTTTCGTATGCTTTACCAATTTTATGTTATCTATTCATCGTATTTTACGGCTTAAGTGGCAGCAAACCCGTTCAAGCTAAGGAGACTTTATAATGAACACACGTTTTACGCTCAATAAAATTGCATTAGCAACATTGGTTGCTTCAGTGACCACATTAACAGCTTGTTCAAACGACAATACTAATCAAGCTGATAGTGCTAAAGCGCACGCTAATGCTGAACAAATATGGCCCAAGCTCAATATTGCGGTTAAAAAAGATGCAGAGATAGAAGCACAAATAGTGAGTTATTTAAACTCAATGACGCTTGAGCAAAAAGTAGCGCAAATGATTCAGCCTGAAATACGTGATATTACCGTTGAAGATATGCGTAAATACGGTTTTGGTTCTTACTTAAATGGTGGAGGGGCGTTTCCTAATGGGGATAAACATGCCACTCCACAAGATTGGGTTGCCCTTGCTGAAAAAATGTATCAAGCGTCCATTGATGATTCAATAGACGGTAGCAAAATTCCTACTATGTGGGGAACAGATGCAGTACATGGTCATAATAATGTGATTGGTGCTACATTATTTCCACATAATATTGGTTTGGGTGCGGCTAATAATCCTGACCTAATTGAACAAATTGCAGCTGTTACCGCGGTAGAAGTTATGGCTACAGGTATTGATTGGGTGTTTGCGCCAACCGTTGCAGTTGTGCGTGACGATCGCTGGGGTAGAACCTATGAGGGTTATTCTGAAGACCCTGCAATAGTGCGTGAGTATTCAGCAGCTATTGTAAATGGCTTACAAGGTAAAGCCGATGAAGACTTTTTAAGTGATAAACGGGTAATTAGTACTGTTAAGCACTTTTTAGGTGATGGCGGTACTGTTGATGGTGACGATCAAGGTAATAATATCGATAGTGAGCAATCGTTATTTGATATTCATGCACAAGGTTATGTAGGTGGGTTATCGGCTGGTAGTCAGTCTGTAATGGCGTCGTTTAACAGTTGGAACGGTGTTAAAAATCACGGTAATAAATATTTACTGACCGATGTATTAAAAACACGCATGGGTTTTGACGGGTTTGTTGTTGGTGACTGGAATGGACATGGACAAATAAAAGGCTGTACCAACGAAAGCTGCCCACAAGCTATTAATGCAGGGCTAGATATATTTATGGTGCCAACGGGTGCTTGGAAACCACTATATGAAAATACCATAGCCCAAGTTAAATCTGGCGAGATTAGCATGGCGCGTATTGATGATGCTGTTGCACGTGTATTGCGTGTAAAACTACGCGCAGGTTTATTCGATAAGCCAAGTCCAGCAAACCGTTTATATTCAGGTAAAACAGAATTAATTGGCGCACAAGATCACCGTGAAGTAGCACGACAAGCAGTACGTGAGTCACTCGTACTTCTTAAAAATAAAAATGACTTATTGCCGCTTTCGCCAAATCAACATGTACTTATTACCGGTGACGGTGCCGATAATATCGGTAAGCAGTCTGGTGGGTGGAGTATTACTTGGCAGGGCACTAACAATAAAAATGCTGACTTTCCAGGAGCCACGTCAATTTATAAAGGCTTAGAAGAGCAAGTTACTGCCGCAGGCGGTAAAGTTACACTCAGTGATGATGGCTCTTTTGAGCAAAAACCCGATGTAGCCGTTGTTGTATTTGGTGAAGAACCTTACGCGGAGGGTCATGGTGACAGAGATAACCTTGAATTTGAGCGCGGCAATAAAAAATCGTTAGCGCTGTTAAAGTCATTAAAAGCGCAAGGAATAAACGTTGTTTCTGTATTTATTTCTGGTCGCCCAATGTGGGTAAACAGTGAACTTAATGCGTCTGATGCATTTGTAGCAGCATGGTTACCTGGTACTGAAGGCGGTGGTGTTGCCGATGTGCTACTAAAAACAGCCGACGGTAGTGTTAACCACGATTTTAAAGGCAAACTTTCTTTTTCATGGCCGAAAACGGCAGTTCAAACAACGGTTAATAAGGGAGATAAAGGTTACTCGCCGTTATTACCGTATGGCTTTGGTTTAACCTATGGCGATAAAAATATACTTGCGGATAATTTAGATGAAAATTCGCAATTAGATAATTTATCACTAACCAGTATGGATATTTTAGTGGGAGCACCGGTTGCGCCATGGCGTCTATTGCTAAAATCGGGTGATGAATTGTTAGATGTGTCGAGCAGTACCCATGAGTTTGGCGCTATAAAATACCGAACTGAAGATAAGGTTGTACAAGAAGATGCTCGTCAGTTTAATTTCAACGGTAGTGAAAAAGCGAGCGCAGAAATAGTAACGAGCTTTGCTGAAGATACTATTACTTATGTTGAAGCAAATGGCGTAATTAGTTTTGACATAAAGCTGAATCAAGCGCTTGGTAATGAGCTTTCACTTGCAATGTGTTCGGGTGAATGTGGTGAAAGTATTAACCTAGCTAACGTTGTTGATAGTAGTTTACTTAGTAAATGGCAGTCAGTATCGATTGACCTGAAATGTTATGCTGATAAAGGCGTAAACTTTGCGAGTTTAACAAGTCCATTTAGTTTGCGCAGCTCAGGTAAAGCCTCTGTGTCGGTATCAGATATAAAATTTGTACCAAACAAAGCAGATGAAGCTACGCTTAAGTGTAAGTAAGACTATGCTAAATTAAATAAATAGATTGTTGTGTGTAGTAAAGCCCTTCATTTGAAGGGCTTTTTTTATGAATCAAAATACACAAATAGTTTTATTTAGTAATTAAGTGTAG
>NZ_BADX01000030.1:0-94626 GCF_000241365.1 Pseudoalteromonas sp. BSi20480
AAATAAAGGGGTCAAATCTTGACTTCAGACATCAAACTGCAAATAGCTAAAGCGTCCTAATATAACCCATTATATTTCTCTAAAAGCGAAGCGCCTCAAATCCTCTTTGTGAATTAATCAGCTTTAAACAACATCAGCTCAGCATTTTTTCCATCGGTTAATATGGCTACATTACCTTGAGTAGTTACAAATACATCTCTTAATCGTCCTGTTGCTTCTGGAAATACATGCGACTGGGCGAATTTACCATTCGCTAAATTAACGCTGTAGAGTTTTTTATCTACAAGCGTGGTAATGAGCACATTTTTTTGAAGCGAAGGGAATGCGGCGTGTTTAGAGCCATAATACGCCATACCCGATGGAGCGATTGATGGCGTCCAATCTACGCTTGGTTTTTGCATGCCCAGGTAGTCTCTAAATGGAGATATGCGCGCTTGCGAGTAATCGTCACCGTTTGTAATGACTGGCCAACCGTAATTATTTCCAGCCGTTAAATAATTTAGCTCGTCGCCACCTGCGGGGCCATGTTCGTGGCTTACAATTTGTTGCGTGTCATAGTCGTACACTAAACCTTGAAGGTTACGGTGCCCATATGAATACACTGCATGAGCTGTTGGGTTTTTGTGGTCAATAAAAGGGTTATTTTTGGGTGTTTTGCCATTTGCTGTAATGCGCAGTGTTTTGCCAAGTTGGCTGGTTACTACTTGTGCTTGCTCTCTGTAGTCAAAACCATCGCCACTTGAAAACAGTAAAGTGTTATCGGGGAGAATAAGGGCGCGACCAGAGTAATGTTGTGGTGTGTCTTTATCTGTGGCTACGTTGTAAATGATTGTTGGCGTTGTAAAACGTGTACCATTGAAAGTAGCTTTAGCTATTAAGAGCCTGTTTGCATCAAGATTGCCTTGGGCGTAGGTAAAAATAACTTCTTTGGACTTAGCAAAATTCGGCGTGAGTACTATATCAAGTAAACCACCTTGACCTGCAACGTATAAACCTTCAAGTGGTAATTTTATTCTACTTTGCTCGTTATTTTTAATAACCACTACGTGGCCGTCGCGTTCGGTTATTAACCATGTACCATCGGGCAGTTGCACCATACTCCAAGGCGAGTTTAGCTGTGTAGCGAGTGTTTGCGTTGTATATTGTTTTTTAGGTAATGCATTGTTTGCATTGACGTTAAATGAGAAGAGTGCGAATAGTATAAAAAGCGAGATGCATTGTTTACCGCGCAAGCCTTTGCTACTGTATAAAAAATTATTTAGTTTAAATTGAGATAACCATGTTGTTTTTAACACGCATACTCCCTTCATTTTTAGTTGCTTGGTTACTAACGTTTACGCTTGCTAGCTTGTTTCATAGCCAATACGTTGTCAATCAATTAGTTAATGTAGGTGTAGTGGTAGAGTTTGCTGACCGTGTTAATTTAACACTCGACGATTGGTTTGGTTTACTTCCTACTTATGGTGCTATTATTGCCTTTGCACTCACTATTGCTTTTTTAGTGACTTGGTTTATTAATAAAAAATTAAAAGCACATAGTACTGGGCTGTTTGTTATAGCGGGTATAGCCGCTTTTGCGACGGCGCTCATTGCGATTGAGTCTATTATGAATATAACCATTATTGCTGGCGCAAGAGGGTGGGGTTTTTATTTACAGTTGGTTGCAGGCGCTATTGGCGGTTACGCGTTTGCACAACTAATTAAAGTAGTTGAAAACACAAAGTTAAACTAAGTGTTTTTTAAGGCTAGTTCCTTAGCTAAAGCCGCTGTTTAATGAAAACCACGGCTTTTTAAAACCCTTTTTATACTTTATTAAAAAATTAAACCAATGAGTTTGTAACTACTTAAGCCAAAAATAAGCATTAACACAGGTAGAGTAACAAGGTTTAAAATAAACGAGTTGGTAAATTTCCCCATGACCGACTTTTGATTTACTAACCACACTAAGTAAATAGTGATAACAGGAAGTAATAAACCATTAGCCGCTTGGGCAAATATTATAACCGCGACAGGGTCTAACCCAAGAGATGCTACCGCAGCACCAAATAATAAGATGATAATAGCAACGCTTTTAAAGCGAGTGCTTGCCATATCATTTGACCAACCTAACATACCACATACGGCATAAGCCCCAGCAAGCGGCGCGGTTATTGCGCTAGTTAACCCTGCGGCAAACAACCCTATAGCAAAAAAGTAATGGGCTGCATCACCGAGCAAGGGCTCTAGTTGTACTGCCATGTTTGCTGCGCTAATTTGCCCTGCGTTTGTTCCATAAAAAGCGACCGACGCGGTAGATAAAATAGCTAATGTGATTACACCGCCCAAAGTAATTGAAAGGCCAGTATCAACATTGGTTTGCTTAATTACTTTTTGTAAGTCACTTTTGCTGTCGTGCTTAGCTGCTAAAACACCAGAGTGCAAAAATAGGTTGTACGGCACTATGGTTGTACCAACCAACGCTAAAACAGTTGTTATTGAGCCTTCAGGCAAGCTTGGCGTAAAGCCTGACAATATATCCCCCAGTGATGGTGAAGCCATGATCAATGTAGATATAAACACCAAGCTCATTAAAATCACTAATACTATAAGTGCGTTTTCTACCACTTTATGTTTGCCGCTATAAAGTAAACCAGCACTTAAAAAAGCAATTAGAGGGGTCCATATTTGCGGATTAACGTTTGGAAATATGCCAATTAGTCCCATACTCGCACCACTTAAATTACCCGCTTCGTATGCTGCACTGCCAACACCTATGGCACTGATCACCAAAAATATAGCTAACGATTTAAATAGCGGGGTTTGAATATTTGCCCTAAGTGCTTGCGCTAAGTCTTTGCCTGTTGCAACGCCAAGGCGTGCCGCCATTGATTGCAGTAATATAGTGGCAATAACTGAAAATAGTAATGTCCAAATAAGCGCAAAACCAAAGTTTGCGCCTGCTACACTGGCTGTGGTGATTGTACCTGGCCCAATAAAGGCAGCAGTGACGAGTAATCCTGGACCTAATCGCATAATTTACCTTAATAGTGTTATTGCATGTTGCTATTTAAAGTTACACCTAACGTTTAAAACCAATAATTATACGCGAAGCCTGTTGTGTATTGCCGCCACTTAAATAAGTACGGTGCAGCTATTGCCGCTTATTTACGGGGGCTTTTATGTAAGCATATGCTAAAAAAGGTCGAGTAGGATACCAATTTATATATAAATTTAAAGGGGATAGAACGCGTTTGCATAAACTTTAAACGAGTATGAGGCCATCAATTAAACTTATAATGACACTGTATGAATATTTACATTATGAGTGCTTTAATTGCTTCTAGGCCTTTTTTGAGCGTTGCTTCATCGGTGGCGTAATTAATACGCACGCATTGATGTTTGTGCTCCCAGCTATCTTCAATACCTATAAAAAAGTTGTGGCCAGGAATTATATACACATCTTGTTTTTTAAGTTTTTGGTAAAGCTGTTCGCTGGTTATTTTTGAATCTTTAAACCATAGCCACATAAAAAATGCGCCTTCTACCTTATGTAAATAAACAGGTAAGTCATCAAATATTTCATCAAATAGGCTAACAGCGACCTGTGCTTTATTTTTATAAAAAGGCAAAATGGTATTTTTACACAGAGGCAGTAGTTCATTATCTTTGATTAAGCGAGTGACTAAGCTTGGCCCAAAACTATTAGGTGATAACACCATAGCGCCATTAACGCGGCTAATTGCTTTAATAATCTCGTTATTGGCAACCACTATACCGGTGCGCAGGCCTGGCAAGCCCAGTTTTGAAAGTGACATACATAATATAATGTTTGAGTTCCAGGTTAGGTTTGCATCGGTATAAATACAGCCAGGGAATGGGTCGCCATAGGCGTTATCAATGATAAGGGGGATAGTGTATTGCTTTGCGAGTAAATCTAGTTGATGAACTTCATCGTCGGTAATCACGTTACCCGTTGGGTTGGTAGGGCGCGACACACATAATGCGCTTATGCTGTTGTCGTTGGCAAGTACAGCCTTAACCGCATCAAAATCAATTACATATTTAAACTGTTTAGAGCCGTTTGGTGTATTTAGTATTTCTATTTCGGGTTTAATGGCCACAAACATATCGTCAGTTAAACCTTGGTCGGCATAGCCTACGTATTCTGGCGCGAGTGGAAAAAGTACTTTTTTATGGCTGCCATTAGCCATTTTGCCTGCAAATAGGTTAAATAAAATAAAAAAGTTAGCTTGGCTACCATTTCCTAATGCAATATTGCTCGCTGTTAAATTCCACGCATATTCTTGTGTTAACTGATTGGCAAGGGCTGCTCTAAACTCATCGTTACCCGTTGGGCCATCGTAAAGGCCCATTATTTGCGCTATTTTATTATTTTTTACTAAATGATTTAGCTCGTTAATGAACGCTGTGTTTACTTGTGGCACAGAGGCGGGGTTGCCTCCGCCAAGCATCACTAAATTAGGGTTATTACTGCTTTTAGCATTACCAAGATCTTCCATTAGCTGTGTAATACCATTGGGTTGAGTAAATTTGCTGCCAAAGTGTGAATAGTCCATAAAACCTAATACATTTAATAAATTAGGCAAAGAGTATAACGTAAAAAAACGGAGTAAATTTATAGATGAGAATAATTCACGACTTATACATATGGCCTTCCTGCGTTATAATCATTGCAGTATTAAATGTAGGTGTTTAGTTATCAATAACCCAAATAAAATAAACGACGACTCAGTCAACTTGCCCACAGAGCCTGTAATTAATAATACCGAGCTTAAAATAGCCACCTTTAATTTGTTTAACTACCTTGAACCACCTAACGCTTATTATGAGTTTGAACGCATATACACCGCTGAACAATGGGCAAGAAAACAGCGCTGGATCACCGAATACATAAACGAGCAGCAGCCCGATGTAATTGGTTTTCAGGAAATATTTAGTATTGAGTCACTTAAAGAATTAATGCTAAACCAAGGTTATAACCATTTTGCTGTAGTTGATAAACCCCATGTTATAGATGATTTTATTTTTAAGCACCCTGTTGTTGGTATTGCCTCTAAATACCCGATTGTTGATGTAATAGCAGTGGAGCATGATGAGGAACTAGCATGCTCACTTGGTTTAACACAGGCGTTTTCATTTAGTCGTAAAGTACTCAGGGCCACAGTTACGTTACCTCACTTAGGAGATACAGATTGCTATGTTGTACACTTTAAATCTAAGCGGGGCATGCTTGAGGTAGACGAACACAATAAAGCGGTAACAGCCGAGCAAAACATTGTCGATATTTTAAAAGCGAATGTAGCAGGGAGTTGGGGCTCAACAATTCAAAGCGGCAGCGAAGCGACTTTAATTATGATACAAATGATCACCCGACGAGAAGTGACTCAAAACCCCATGGTATTAATGGGCGATTTTAACAACGACCTTTCTGATGGTGTACTTAACCACCTGTTAACCAATACATTAAGGTTTGCACCCGCAATGGATGCCAAAGCCTACCTAGCTAAGTACTGTTTGTATGACTCGTGGGCATTATTTGAAAAACTAGTAATTACCGCTGATGATGCTCAGCAAGCAAGTAACAGTGATGGTGAAAACACTGCTCAAACAGCACCACTAACGCGTAAAGCAACTCACTACTTTGGTACAAGCAGCTCAGTGCTTGATTATATTTTACTGTCGTGCGAGTTTGACCCAAGCTACGATGATAGTTTTTTTGAAGTAAGTAACCATAATACGTACGACAGGCATTTAATTAACCCCGAATATGAGCGAGACGACTTAACCACTGACCATGGCGTTGTGTGTATTACTTTAAACCTCAGAACTTAAAAAGCCCGTTGTAAAATGGCACTTGGTAATATGTAGTTATTACAAAAGTAATTTCCAACATATTGCAAGCTACTGAATAAATAGAGTTTTTATTTGGTATTTAATTTGCACAAGTAATGCAGCTTTAATTACTTAGTTTTAAAATAAAGGATTTAACAATGAATGACGTGTCTTTATCTGCTTATTTAGGGTTCTACTTTTACTTAATTATGCTGGTGGTGCAGTGGGGTGTTGCGACCTTTAGCAAGGCCAAGGAGCCCGGTGCTGTGCCGGGTAAAATTAGCGACGATTTATCGCACGATAGCTTTATATTTAGAGCGTACCGTACGTTTCAAAATACATTAGAAAATAGCGCATTATTTATAGGCACGGTGTTATTTGCATTTGTAATTAATTACCAAAGCGCAATTTTTGCAATGTGTGTGTGGGTGTATGTCGTTGCGCGTTTAATTCACATGATTTTATACTATGTGATTGCAACAGAGAAAAACCCAAGCCCGCGTACGTATTTCTTTTTAATTAGCTTTATTGCCAACATTGTGATGTTGGTACTAATAGGTTTTCGTTTAGTAGCTTAATAAATAAAAACCGACGTTTTAGTGTTAGTACTACTACGTCGGTTTTTTGTATTAAGTGTTATTCTACCCCAATAAATCCACCAGTTTGATGAGCCCAAAGGCCTGCATATATGCCCCCTTGTGCAATGAGTTTATCGTGTGAGCCTTGCTCAACGACGCCACCATTATCTAACACGATGAGTCTATCCATTTGTGCAATGGTAGACAGCCTATGCGCTATAGCGATAACCGTTTTTCCTGTCATTAAATCATCAAGGCTTGCTTGAATAGCCGCTTCAACTTCTGAATCAAGTGCGCTGGTCGCTTCGTCTAAAATAAGAATAGGGGCATTTTTAAGTAACACTCGTGCAATGGCAATACGTTGGCGCTGACCACCCGATAGCGTTACACCACGTTCGCCAACCTGTGCCTCAAACCCTTTATTGCCTTTTGAGTCTTCTAAATCGCTAATAAAATCGAGCGCTTTAGCTTGTTTTGCGGCGTTTAACATTTCAGCTTCGGTCGCGTCGGGGCGACCGTATAAAATATTATCTTTAACAGAGCGGTGAAGCAGAGAAGTGTCTTGCGTTACCATAGCAATATAGCGGCGAAGACTTTCTTGGCTTACGTCAGTAATATTTTGCTCGTCAATTTTAATTGTGCCAGAGTCGGTATCATAAAAGCGCAGCAGTAGGTTAACAAGCGTTGATTTACCCGCGCCAGAGCGGCCAACTAAACCAATTTTTTCACCGGGTTTAATATTAAGATTTAACCCATTCATTACCGGGCCACGGTTAGTTTCGTTGGCGGCTTTGCCATAATTAAAATGTATATCTTTAAACTCAATACTGCCTTGGGTTACTTCAAGGGTGTTTGCGTTTGGTTTATCGTCTACTTTTATTGGGTTTGATAATGTTTTCATACCATCGGTTGCGGTGCCAATATTTTCAAACAGGCTGCTTATTTCCCACATGATCCACTGCGCCATACCGTTTAATCTAAGCGATAAACTAACTGCAACGGCTATAGCGCCAGCACTAATTGCACTCATTGACCATAAGTAAAGCGATAATGCGGCAACACTAAATACCAATAAATAGTTAAGCGTATTAATAGCAAAGTTAAGGCTGGTTACTAAGCGCATTTGTTTATATACGGGTTGTAAAAATACATCCATGCTTTGCTTGGCGTATTGCTCTTCGCGTTGGGTGTACGAAAAAAGTTTAATAGTTGAAATGTTAGTGTAGCTATCAACAATACGGCCCGTCATTTCTGATCGCGCATCGGCTTGTGAGCTGGCAATTTTTTTAAGTTTAGGCACAAAGTAAACCTGTATTGAAGCATATAAGGCAAGCCATACAAGCAAAGGGATCATCAAGCGCCAGTCTGCTTCAGCCACTAAAAACACCATAGCGCCAAAATAAACCACTATGTACATAAGTACATCAAGCAGTTTCATTACCGCCTCGCGAACGGCTAAAGACGTTTGCATTACTTTGGTAGCAATGCGCCCTGCAAATTCATTTTGATAAAAGCTTACACTTTGGCGTAGTAAATACCGATGCGCTGACCAGCGAATCGACATAGGGTAATTACCTAATAAGGCTTGATGCAAAATAGCGGCATGAAAAAACACCACAATAGGCAAAACGACTAACAGCATAACAGCCATTTTTATTAGTTCAGTTTTTTGCTCTACAAATAGGGTTTGTGGTGTATGGGTACTTAGCCAATCAACCAATTGGCCCATATAACTAAATAACGATACTTCTAAAATAGCTAACAGCGCTGCACTTATCGACATAAGCACTAACGAGAGTTCCATGCCCTTAGTGTAATGGCGGCAAAACGCAAATAAAGTAGAAGGCGGCTGAGTGGGTTTTTCCTCAGGAAATGCGTTGGTCATTCTTTCAAAGAGTCGATACATTTTAAAAACTTAAATAGCAAATAATGTGACGTATCATACCATTTAAGTATTTTTAAATGCAGTTTTGTATTAACTAACATGAGCTTTAGTTGAGAGATTTTATATCTAAAATTCAGGTTAGTTATTACTTATACAGGCTTTTTATCTAACAGGGTTTGAAAGGTTAATGCCTCGGCTCATATATAAGTCGTCGTATTTTAAACCGCCGTTACCATAGGGCTTTTTAGCCGGACCAGTATTTGTGTTTGCCAAAAAGTAAATAAGTGGTTGTTCACGTCTCATTCTAAATTTTGCATTTTTATACACGAGTGTTTGCGTTGTAAACTCACCGCCTTGAACATACACATTGTATTGTTGGCCTTGCATTTTTGTAGGCGCGTTATTCACTACATACCAGATGCTGTACCATTGATTTGTGTTAAGGGGCTTTGCTGATTGGGCGGCGTTGTAGTTTTGAATGTTGCTATAACCTTTATCTGTTTTGACCATTAAAGCGCCATCGTTTTTAAATCCATTCGACTCGGCTTTGTCTGTTACACGTAAGGTAGGTTCAAACGCATTGTAACCATGCTTTTTAATTTCATTGGGTTGTAAGTTACTTAAGCCAAAAGCGTGATTGTTAGGAAACGTTTCTACATTTATGCGCGTAAAAAATGTATAAGTTTCTCCCACTTCAACTACTTTTGGTAGCTTAGTAAAACTGAGTGCTTTTCGATTACCAATAATGCCTTCGGCGGCTGGTTTTTTAATAAGTAATGATTTGAGGATTCAGCCTCTCGTGAAATTTTTGTCACTTGTGGGTTGGCTATGTATGGATTGGTTTGATTGTCAGTATCAGCTTTTTGCCATGTTAGCGTTTGCGTTTCAAAATTATCGATTAACAGCCATTGATTTGTGGAAGGGTGTTGGTGATTTTGGCTGCATGCTACTAATGTGATTAACCACATTGGCAGAAGAACGTTTTTATGGCGCATTGTTTGCTCTTTATTTAATTGTTATTGATAGCATAAACAGGAAAAAATGGTTATTGGTAATAATTTTTTGTTGAATGACTTAAGTTTTACATTACCAAATTACGGTTTATTTATAACCAATAACTGATTTATTGTAAACCAAAAAAATTTAACGCGCTTAAGTTTAAGCAAAAGCTATATAAATTTTGTAGTCGCGCTCAGTAAATAACTAAAACTTATTCATATCAAATAACTTTATAGTTAACATACGCCTGTGCTTATTTTTGAAATTAATAAGGAAGTGTTATGTATTTAGGCTCTTGTTTGTGTGGAAAAGTAAATGTGAAAATTACAGGCAATATTACCAGTATTATTCACTGTCACTGTTCTTTGTGTAGAAAAAATAGCGGAACAGCGTTTGCTACAAATGGTTTTGTAAACGCTGATGAGTTTTTAATCACTCAAGGGCAAGACTCATTAAGTGGATACGCGTTTAAACCCGGTAGAACACGGTATTTTTGTGCCTGCTGTGGTTCGCCTATTTATAGCGAAAATAACAGTGATAAAAGCCGTTTTCGTATTCGATTAGGTTTACTGGATTCAGATATTGCAGAAAAACCTATATCTCATAATTTTGTTACATCAAAAGCGAATTGGGAACAGTTAGAAACCAGTTTGCCTTGCTATGAAAAGCATGAACCCGGTCGCTAATTAAAAAGATTCAATGTGGTAAATATGATTAATATCTTGATATAAATTGGGAGCAAGATGTTTAAAAACGTCAGAATCTTGAATATTGTCGACGCTAATGTGTTTTAGTGAGCTAGGGCTTAAAACAATAACAATGTTTTTATACTCATTAAATTCAACAAGTGCGATTGCTTTAAAGTACTTTCTTAACAAGGCCAACAACAGCTGTAACTCTTGACCTGTTTTAGGGTTTAAGTTGAGTGTTATTTGACTGCTTGAATTGCAACAGCGCGTCATATTTTGCCAAAAAAAGAGCGCTGTTTAAAAATGGCTGGTGGTACTCTCCACTGAATATGTCGATGGTGATCACATCGTATTTAATTTTACATTGCTGAATAAATTGCTCTGCTGACTGTAAAAATACAGAGTGCGGTTTTGGCAAATAAAAATGTGTTTGTGCAATTTCAACCACATCAGGGTTAATTTCAACGGTGTTAAAGGTGTGTAGAGTATTTAAAAATTTTGTTTTATTGAATAGATAATAGATAACTCGCTCAACGCCCGCGGTTCCCAACCCTAAATTTAACATTTTAAGGTTGGTTACTGGTTTTAATAAAAACAGGAGCATGCTCTGATTTACAGGTACCAAAACTTGCTCTGATTTGCTTTTACTCATTACGCCCTGAATAACAGCATCTTGTTCACGTTTTTCGTCTAGTGTTAACCAACGGTATTGCGCGTTTTCATAAACATAGATAGGACCAAGCGTGGTTTGCTTAAATTGTACAAGGTTACATTTTAACGTTTCATTTTTTAACTGGCGCATACTCTTACTTTTTAAATTGACTACTTAATCGGAACTCTGATTAAGTGATTTACTAACGTGTTAAATCATGATGATAATTAAATTTTACTAGTCTGGGATTTTTAATAAAAACAAGGCGAATTTACCGGCAATAGGTGCTTGGGATCGCTCTATTATCCAGAATCTAAGTTTCTTAGTTTGGCACGAAAATAAAAAGTTTACTTAAGTTATTTGGTTATAAGTTTATTGATTTGCTTTACCGTGTAGTATTTGGGTTTAAATTAAATCATTTAAAACATTCAAGGAGAGAAAAATGGGATTAATTTTAGGCCCTGTGCTGTTAATTTGGCTCGCTATTTTTATTTACTCAATTCGACTCGGTTATTTGCTTATTTATAAAAATATGGCTTTAGACATCACGCTAATTACTTTCACCGTTGCTTTAGTTGGTGCTATTGCCTTTGTATTTTATGGTTACAGGCAATTTATAAATGAAACGTCATTGTGGGCATTTGAAATACCCAGCTATTTTGTATTCAACAAGTTTGCAATATTCACTGTTGTTTTGGCTTTATGTTTACATTTTTTTCTACTAGTATGCAAACAAGCACAGCCGTTAATTGTGTGGTGTTTATACTTATATTTATGTTTTCTGCTGGGGTGTTACTAAGTGTGGGGTTACATGACCATTTTATAGGTTATAACAATATCCAACTTACTCATTAATTCTAGGGTAGAAGATGAGATCGTTTATTTGCGCTTTACATTTTGTGTGTGCTCAATGGTTGAAAAAAGTTGACCCAAATAATACGTACACGGGGCACAAGGCGAGTGTCCTAATCGGTATGGTGCTATCTATTTATATTGGTTTATTAGCTCTTTTCTTTTGTTTTGATTATGTAAAATTACTTACTGATTCCGTTAGAAATAATTTAATCGTGTTCAGTACACTTTATTTAGCGTTAATTTTAGGGGGTATGCATTTAGCGTTGGGTAACGCTGTGGATTATAAAAGTAGAGTTCGTGCAAGGTTGAATACAACAGTGCTTAGGCATTACACGCTTGGGTTAAAACTTTGGATATTTGGTCTGCTACCTTACTTTATAGCTTTGGTAACTATTTTTATATTGAACTCGAATTAGTACTATTCTTTTCTGCGCTTTAGCGTGCTTATTTTCGTATCTACCTCAAATTAATTGCGATATTCAAATACATAGGTAATTGTAAACCAATAAAAATAAGGAGCTACATAAATGCTTAAACCATCAATTAAATTATTAAAGCTAAGCATGCTTGCGTTTGCTTGCTCAGCATCAAGTGGCGTTATTGCGGCTGATATGCAATATAAAGATCAACAAAATCTGCATGATATTGCGGGAAGTGTGTCAGCAGAGCGAATTGGCAGCGATATTCAAACGCTGGTGGACTTTGGTACACGTCATACACTTTCAGAGACTAAATCTGACACTCGAGGTATTGGTGCTGCTCGACGTTGGATTAAAGCTGAGTTTGAAAAAATATCCGCACAATGTGGTGGTTGCCTAGAGATTATTGAGGTATCAGACACTATTTCAGGCGAAAAACGCATACCTGATCCTGTTGAGGTGGTAAATATTGTTGCTATTCAGCGCGGCAGTACTGAACCAAATAGAATGGTGATGATGTCGGGTGATATAGACTCACGTGTAAGCGATGTAATGGATTTTACTAGTGACTCTCCTGGCGCTAATGATAATGCATCGGGTGTTGCTGGTGTTATTGAAGCGGCACGCGTACTGAGTAAATATAAATTTAATGGCTCTGTCGTTTACGCTGCGTTATCAGGGGAAGAGCAGGGGTTATTTGGTGGTAAAATTTTAACCGCGCACGCTCAAAAGAATAACTGGCAAGTACATGGTGTTTTAAATAATGACATGATTGGCAATATTACCGGTATAAATGGAGTGACTGACAATACAACCGCACGTATTTTTTCAGAAGGTACACGTGTTGTTGAAACAAAAGCACAGGCTCGTACTCGTCGATTTACGGGTGGTGAGGTTGATTCTGCAAGTAGAAATTTAGCCCGTTATATTGACACTGTTGCAGATAGGTACATCCCCAACCTTGATACAATGCTTGTTTACAGGCTAGATAGGTTTGCACGGGGCGGGCACCATCGCCCATTTAACGATGCTGGGTTCGCAGCAGTGCGCATAATGGAAACAAACGAGCATTATGATCGTCAACACCAAGACCTACGCACAGAAAATGGCATTACATATGGCGATACGATTGACGGGGTTGATTTTGATTATGCAGCTAAACTAACATCACTCAATGCGGTAACTATGGCATCTATGGCTTGGGCTCCAGCCCCTCCTAAAGACGTTAAAATTACTGGCGCAGTAAAGGCTAGTACTTCGTTTTCGTGGCAAAAAAGTAATGATGACACAATTGCCGGTTATAAAATATATTGGCGTTACACAAGCGAGCCGCAATGGCAGTTTAGTAAATACGTTGGTAATGTTTCTGATTTCACACTTGAGAATGTAGTAATAGACAATTATTACTTTGGTATTTCATCTGTTAGTCATGATGGTTTTGAGTCGCCCGTTGTGTTCCCTGGGGATGTTGGTTCGTTTGACCATAATATAAAATAGCAATTTGTATAAAAACAAAGCAGTCAGAGTTTTTAAAGTGCAAGCAGCCTGTTTTATGCTTGCACCTTATTTACTAAGACCTTACAGTGTTTAAAAAGAAGTAATAAGGTCATTACAATGGAACAACAACAAAAACAATTAACACCTGAAGAGCAAGCACTAGCTGAGCAACAACGTGTTGCATGGCAACGTGGATGTTTTCAAACAGCACAAAAGTATTTAGCAGAAAAAGGCATTATGCCTAAATCAGTAGTTGAGCAAGACAGCAGGTTTTTAGCCCCTATTTGCGCAATGTGGAAATTTAAAGCGCAAAACGGAAAAACGTATTGGGTTGTTACAGGGCAATTACCAACAGACCATGCTGAAGTGGGTGCAGCGTCAGATGCGCGTGATGCTATGCGTTATTTTTCATTGCAATGGCAGTTAAAAGCAGATCAGATAATGAGTGCGGGCGCGCGCGATAAAACACAGGCAGACTTTGCTAACCTATTAGTGAAAAGAGCACATGGCCTTTACGAGTTATACGATAACGACAAACTGTGGGCTCACGAACCAAAATAATCCAAAAAGGGTAATCAATCTTTGATTACCCTTACAACTTAATTAATGAACTAGTGTGAAAGGTGTTGTATCAGCACACCTAACAGGGCATTTCATTCTTTGCCTAGGTATACCTGCCTCCATAAACACATTACCTTGTTTTATAAAGCCGTTACGTTTAAATCGTTCAACTTCGTGTAGAACACAATTAACGCTAATAGATTCAATACCTTGTTCTACTGCTATGTCAAAAATATAATTAAGTAACGAGCAGTAAACATTTCGGTTTCTGTGATCAGGCAGTACAGCTAAGCGTCCAATTAAGCCATCATTACATAGGCGGGCTGTTGCGACGGGACAAAAGCTGTCGTCTGTAACAAGCACATGCAAAGCTAATTCATCGAGGTTATCGAATTCAACGCGTTTAGGGATATGTAATTCGTAAACAAATACGCGCTCCCTTATTTGTTGCAACTCATTTTTTTGTCGATCCCATTCAACTTTGTTTATACGATAACCCACAATTGCCTCCTACTTGTTACTCTTGGTTTGCGTTAAACCAAATGCCTTCATTAACAAGTATAGTAAACATCTGAACAAAAACTAGACTATTTTGAGTGTTAGCTAATTCATTAGTATTAAACTCGGTTTCGTCCGTTAGTAATTTTACTGCTGCTATGTCCCCGATAGGAAGAGTGAAATTGTCACCATTAATACTTACTAAAAGCTCATTTTCACACTGCTGATAAATTGCTCGTGTTCCACCTACACGTTCAAAAATAGTATCTGGCTCTGCCAATTCGTTTGCTATTTGATCTTGGGTAAAAGCAGGTTCTACTGGTGCCAAGTCCATTTCATGTTTGGGTTGGCTTAAGGTTTTGCCAAGCCATTGCTTGAATAGACCATCATCTTCTAGCATTGAGGCGATAAGATGCTTAACCTTTTCAGCTTCATTATTTGTAAGCTCACCTTTTGAGGCTCTTGTAACTAAGTTGTGGTCTGTGTAGCGTTTTTGACCGCTTTCAGTGTCAATAACATGATCGGCAAAGCTTGATAGTAAATCTTGCTGATTTGGTGCTCTAAATCCAACAGAGTAATTAAGTGCATTTTCAACCGCGTAGCCTTCATGCGGGCAGCCTGGTGGAATATATAAAATATCACCGGGCTCTAAAATGCAGTCTATGACTGCTTCAAAGGCTTCAACTTGCAATAATTTTTTATTTTGAGCAAATTGCTTAAGAGTTGGGTCGGGTAGGCCAACTCGCCAATGACGCTTTCCTTCACCTTGAATAATGAAAACATCGTATTGATCTAAATGCGGGCCAACACCACCATTAGGGGTAGAAAAGCTGATCATTAAATCGTCAATGCGCCAGTTAGGGATAAATCTGAACGGTTCTAGCAGCTGGGCTGCCTCTGGATGCCAGTGGTCGACTGCTTGCACTAATAACGTTGAATTTTCCTCTGTGAGTAAATCAAAGTCCTCGAATGGCCCTTGATGGGTTTGCCAGTCGTTATTGTGATTTGTAACAATACGCGATTCAATAGAGTCTTCCATTGCTAAGCCAGCAAGTTCGTTTGCATCAAGTGGATCTTCAAAGTGACTAAACCCTTGTTTGATCAAAAGAGGTTTTTTTTGCCAAAAGTGGGTTAAAAATTCTTGTTCAGATAAATCGTTTATTTTTAATTGATACATACGTTTGCCTGCCGGTAATTGCTTTGCTTTATATACAAAAAAAGCGAAAGGATAACCCTTTCGCTTTTTGATAGTGGTGATTAATAATTAAACTAAATCATCAATAAATTCAACCGCACGGCCAATGTAATTAGCCGGTGTTAGTTTTTTCATTTCTACTTTAGCAACTTCAGGAAGATCTAAACCATCGATGAAGTCAGCCATTATTTCTTGATTTACGCGCTTTCCACGGGTTAAATCTTTAAGTTTTTCGTATGGCTTTTCAATGCCGTATTTACGCATAACTGTTTGAATAGGCTCTGCGAGCAATTCCCAGTTCTGGTCTAGCTCTTCAAGTAAACGTGGTTCGTTAACTTCAAGCTTGCTAACACCTTTAAGCGTTGATTGATATGCAATAAGCGCATAACCCATACCCACACCAAGGTTACGTAGCACTGTCGAATCGGTAAGATCACGCTGCCAGCGAGATACAGGCAGTTTTTGTGCAAGGTGTGCAAAAATTGCATTTGCTAAACCTAAGTTACCTTCTGAGTTTTCAAAATCAATAGGGTTAACTTTGTGTGGCATAGTTGATGAGCCAATTTCGCCAGCAATGGTTTTTTTGCTTAAAGTGGTTAAGGGCAATGTAACCCCAAACATCACGGTCAAAATCAAGCAAAATAGTATTAAAACGTGCAATTGCATCAAATAATTCTGCAATGTAATCATGTGGTTCAATTTGTGTGGTAAACGGGTTCAATGTTAAGCCTAGGCTCGATACAAACTTATCTGCATGAGTATGCCAGTCGTAATCTGGATAAGCACTAAGGTGAGCATTATAGTTACCAACAGCGCCATTTACTTTACCAAGCATTTCTACTTGCGCAATTTGATCGCGTTGACGCTTTAAACGCATGTATACGTTTGCAAACTCTTTACCCATAGTTGATGGTGTAGCAGGTTGTCCGTGCGTACGAGTCATCATTGGCACTGCTTTATACTCAATAGCTTTTTCTTTGATGGCGTTGAGTAATTGGTCACAGTATGGCAGTAATACGCTGTCACGTGCTTCAGTTAACATTAAACCATGTGATAGGTTGTTAATGTCTTCTGAGGTACATGCAAAGTGAATAAATTCGTTAATAGCATGTAGCTCTGCGTTATCAGCTACTTTTTCCTTTAAAAGGTATTCAACGGCTTTGACGTCGTGGTTAGTTGTTCGTTCAATATCCTTAACGCGCTGCGCGTCGGCTTCACTGAAGTTATCAACAATAGCGTTTAAAAGTGCATTTGCTTGGTCGCTAAATGCGGGCACTTCTTTAATGTCGCTTGCTGCAGCTAACGCTTGCAACCAACGCACTTCAACAATTACACGGTATTTAATTAATCCAAATTCGCTGAAAATACTGCGTAGTTCAGTGGTTTTGCTGCCGTAGCGACCATCAACTGGCGAGATAGCCGTTAACGCTGAAAGCTCCATAATAACTCCTAAATTTTTGTTTGAACGATAATTAAATTTTTGCTTTAGCAATGGCGATTATTTTTCTTTTTGCAAAGAAAAAATGACGGCGTTTACCACCCATTTGTCGCCACAATACTGCACTTCTGATGCCGGCAAGTAGTAATGCGCGGATTTTATTTTGAGTGAGTTGCTGTTTTAATAACTCGGGTTTACCATAAACCTGTATTCGGTGCCCAAGGGGGCTTAGCACCGACGAGTATATATCTGCCAAACCGGCAACAACGGTGTCATCGGTTATAGCAAAATGGTCTAAACGACGATGAATATCATCAATACGTTTACCTAATTTGTTTAAGCTTTTGTCGTTTGCGCTAAGTGCTCGCTCAAGCTGCATTAAGCCACCTACATATTTTACAATCTCAACGTCTTTCTGAGCGCCCGCTGATAGCTGTTCCATCAACGTTTTGTAGCCATCTCGTAAATTATGAGTGCCTTGATATACATCTTCGGGTGATGCTGGCGATGTTTGTACAATACTAGACAGCAATATGTCTAAATCGTGTTCATTATTACTGCCGTATTGCGCTATTTTTTGTACTTGTTTAGCGGCTTGGCACATAGCGGCAAGCGCCATAACTTGGTGTTCATTCATTACTTGATCACCGAGTCAATAATACCGCCGCCTAAGCAAACTTCTTGCGCATAAAATACCGCAGACTGACCTGGTGTAACCGCTTTTTGAGGTTCATCAAATAACACACGGGCCATACCGTCATCACCAACAAGCAAAGTACAGTTTATATCTTCTTGACGGTAACGTGTTTTAACTGTGCAACGCGTTGTTCCTTTTGGACCTACACGGTCTACCCAGTGAAGTTGGTTAGCATTTAAACCATTACTATATAGGCGAGGGTGGTCTTTACCCTGGCCAACAATAAGTACGTTACGCTCGACATCTTTGTCTACAACGTACCAAGGTTCGCCTGAGCCTTCTTTCATGCCGCCAATTAATAAGCCTTTTCGTTGGCCAAGTGTGTGGTACATTAAGCCTTCGTGCTCGCCAACGTTATTACCATCAGTGTCTTCAATAACACCTGGTTGTGCAGGTAAAAACTTTTGTAAAAAGTCTTTAAACTTACGTTCACCAATAAAACAAATACCAGTGCTGTCTTTTTTGTCATGTGTAATTAAATCTTGCTCTTCAGCAATACGGCGAACTTCTGGCTTGGCGATATCGCCCACAGGGAATAGCGTTTGAGCAATGTGTTCATGACTTAAAGTGTATAAAAAGTAACTCTGGTCTTTGTTGTTATCTAAACCACGGCACATTACATATTTGTCGTCCCGAAGCTCACGACGCACATAATGGCCTGTCGCAATAAAGTCAGCTCCGAGTGCTTGTGCAGCAAATTCTAGGAAGGCTTTAAATTTGATTTCCTTATTACACATAATATCGGGGTTAGGCGTGCGGCCTGCTTTGTACTCTTCTAAAAAGTATTCAAATACGTTATCCCAATATTCAGCTGCAAAGTTAACAGTATGAAGTTCGATACCTAACTTGTCACACACGGCTTGCGCATCTTTTAGGTCTTCTGCAGCGGCACAATATTCGTCATTGTCGTCTTCTTCCCAGTTCTTCATAAACAGGCCTTCTACTTGGTAGCCTTGTTGTTGTAACAAATATGCAGATACTGAAGAATCAACACCGCCGGACATACCAACGATGACTTTAATGTGACTATTTTCGCTCATGAATAATTTCGCTTATACAGATTACTGTTAACTTGGAAAGGCCGCGATTATAGCATGTATTTTGTTTGCGCTTAAAGAGACTAACAAGGCAAACCTTACAATTAGTGAGTAATTTATTAATATAATAAATAGCTAAGATACCTAAGGCGCTTACATAATATTTTTTTGATAAAAGTTGATTCTAATTCTACGCTTAACATACAGAACAAAATACGAGCCATATGTTAAAAATTAATAATAAGTTCTTTAAAAGTGATTAGAGTATATATACACTCATTAGTAATAAAGTTTGATGGGTTAGCCTATTCAATAAGCTGTAAAATATAATCAATGGAATGAATATATGAATCACGCATACAAAATTAATAAAATTAGATCGTTTGTAGAACAAAACAAACACCAAGTAAATCTTATCTCAAATAAGCTTTTAATCATAAACCTGCAAGAATTAAAAAAGTCAGCCTACCACCTTTTTTATGAGCTAATAAAACTCAAGCATGCTCAGCAAGCTCAATCCCATCACCAAATCAGTGATTTGTTTAATTTAATTAAAAACACTACAAAAGTGCTTAGCCTCGAAATGAAGCTTTTAGATAAATTAGAACACTGGTGGCTAGAATGGTATTTTGCTTTACAAATGCATGAACAATTGAGCGCTGAAAGCAAAGAAATGCCGATGAGCTTTTTATCACGCAGTACCTTAAACCCAATGCGAAAACATGAGATAAGTCACTATGCTAAATTATTTTCAGTGCTCCCTATGCCAGTGTGTAATGTGTGTAGCAAAACCGGTGATATTATTAGGGTAAACCAACGGTTTGTAGATGTGTTTGGTTATACTGTTGAGGATGTGCCTAACCTACATGCATGGTGGAAAAAGGCCTACCCAGATCCGCACTACAGAGTGCAAGCTCAAAATTTATGGTCTGAAGCTTTGAAAAAAGCGAAAAGTAGTAATGACGATATACCTGCCAATAACTACACAGTTGCACGTAGTGATGGCACTCAAGTGGTTATGGAGGTATCGGGCATAAAGATAGGCGAAGAATTTTTAGCCGTATTTAAAGATGCAACCGAGCGAATAGAGGCTGAGGATATTTTAAGGGATATGGCGTTTTTGGACTCATTAACCAAAATTGCCAACAGGCGTCGATTTGATGAAAAACTTGCTCATGAATTTGATAAAGCGAAGGAGTGTGAAGGGGCAATATCGTTAATAATTATTGATGTTGATTTTTTTAAACAGTTTAACGACCGTTACGGACATTTGGCTGGGGATTCTTGCTTATATGAAGTGGCTCAAACTATTGCATCGACAGTAAATCGTCCTGAAGACTTTGTTGCCAGATATGGTGGTGAAGAGTTTGTTGTATTGCTCCCTGATACTGATAAGGAAGGTGCATTATTTATTGCTGAGCAAATACAAAAGGCCGTTGAAGCTTTAGCAATTGTGCATGAAGATACCTACAGTGGCTTTTTGTCAGTGAGCATGGGCGTTAACTCAACGGCTAGTTCCCAAGACGATAAGGTAAGCTTTGTTAGAGGAGCCGACAACGCACTGTATTATGCAAAAGACCAAGGCCGAAACTGTATTGCATTACACTCTGAAAGTTAGATTAAATTTTTATTACAAAGGTTTAGGTGAGGTGGTAGCGATGGCGTGAAAGTTTTGCTCTATTTTTACTTATCCTTACATGGATGCAAGTCAGAAGAATAGGCTGGAGCAATTACACACCCCACGTCACTAAGTAATCCCTCTAGGCAGAGTAAACTTTAAAACACACCATTAATATGCCTTAAATTTTTATTAGTTGTAAATAGTATCTAGGCTTAATAGCGGACGCGTTACCGAGTCATCAATGCACTTTTGAACGAGCGGGCTTCGCAGTGGTAAAGATTTAACTTTCTCTAGGTTGAACCAATGGGCACTTATAATATCATCATCAATAGGGTTAAGTTGTTGGTTGGTGCCACTAGCATCAAATAAAAAACAAAACCTTAGGTAATGAACGCCGTTGTCAGCGTACAAGTTATAAACACCTAAAAAGCCTGTAGGGGTGAGCGATAAACCTGTTTCTTCATATAA
This sequence comes from Pseudoalteromonas sp. BSi20480, assembly GCF_000241365.1. Taxonomy (NCBI): domain Bacteria; kingdom Pseudomonadati; phylum Pseudomonadota; class Gammaproteobacteria; order Alteromonadales; family Pseudoalteromonadaceae; genus Pseudoalteromonas; species Pseudoalteromonas sp. BSi20480. The sequence continues at coordinate 20,922 of NZ_BADX01000030.1, forward strand.
TTCGCGGCTTGCTGCTTGAGCTAGTGTTTCGTTCTTTTCTAAATGACCAGCCGGTTGATTATAGCAAATTTGCTTAGTAAATTTATCGCGTTCTTTTACTAATAAGTATTCGTTATGGTTTTTAACTATTGCGGCTACTGTTACATTTGGTTTATGCATTAATGCTACCTTTAATGATTTTATATTCACCAGTATTAATGTCGTCTAAAGTGTAATTACCTATGCTGTAACGAATTAGCCTAAGAGTAGGGTGGCCAATGTGAGCTGTCATTCGGCGAACTTGTCTATTTTTACCTTCATTAATGGTAATACTGAGCCATGAGGTAGGTATAGACTTTCGTTCACGTACAGGGGGAGTTCGTTGCCAAATGTTAGGCTCTTCTATCATTTTTACATTAGCAGGCAGTGTGAGCCCATCTTTAAGCTCAACGCCTTTACATAAAGCTTGTATTGACTCAGTCGAAGGCTCACCTTCTACTTGAACCCAATACGTTTTATTGGTTTTTTTATTAGGTGCTGTTAATGTATTTTGTAGTTTACCGCAGTTTGTGAGCAGCAATAAACCTTCGCTATCGCGGTCTAATCGTCCTGCAGCATATACATCCTTGATAGGAATAAATTCAGCTAGCGTCTTTCTGTCTGCATCGTCTGTAAATTGGCAAAGCACATCAAATGGCTTGTTAAAAAGTACAATTTTTTTGTCTTTAGCGTCTATTTGAGGCTTTATTTCTCTTTTGTTTGTAGGCTTTTTAATTGCACTTCTAGAATACGTGCGACCCGTATTGCGTTTATTTGATGAAACGGGTGTTTGCTTGTTACTCGATTTACTTCTCATTAAATACACCTAGCTGGTTTTGGTAATCCAGCAATTTTGGTGGCTTGTTTAGCAGGGCCCTTTGGAAACAATTTATAAAGGTAAATACTATTACCTTTATCTTCTCCGAGTGCTTTTGCCATGGCTTTTACTAGCATGCGGATGGCTGGGCTTGTATTGTATTCAAGATAAAATTCGCGGACGAAGTTAATCACTTCCCAGTGTTGTTCGCTAAGCGAAATGTTTTCTTGCTCTGCAATAATAGGGGCTAGTTGCTTTGACCATTGTGTATGGTCGAGTAAATAACCTTGTTTATCTGTGTCTATTGTTTGTTGGTTAAATTCAAGCATGGGTTACCAAGTAATTAATTGCGTAGAGGTTAAAGTAAGAGACACAAACTCGTCATAGCTAATGGCAGTGTCGTTATTTGATAGCTTAATTGCACGAACGAGTGCGTCCTCTTCAAGTACTAAGAGGGTATCTGAAAATTGTTTAAATTGTTTATTAGCAAAGCATGCGTCACCTAAAAGCAATATACGGTCATCAGCACAAATTAAGTTTTCTAGCTGGTTAGCAGAATAGTAATTTAATGGTTTTGAAAAAATATGTAGTGTGCTCATAAGGTCACCACGTGATGTTGCTTTTTGATAAGTGTTTGTTGTTCACCAAATGTAACCGCGTGCGCGTCTATGAGTAAATCAGTTTTACTTAGGCCATAATCAAGGAGCGATTTTTCACATACATAGATGTTTTCTACGTCATAAACTTCTAGCGTTTTTATGTTTTTAAAAAAATCTTTAATACCTATGGTGGAAGGGGTTTGATTCTTTTTTAATGCTAAAACAGCGGGGCCACTAAATAACCAGCTTATGTTTTGATCGACAGCTGCAAAAATTAACGTCATATCGAGGGCATCGCGCAGGTTAAGATCATCAAATGGGCTACTTTGACTCATTACTAATACATTAATCATTTAAATTGCACCCATTTATCAGCGTCGCTTACAAGCATTGCGAATTCAGCTAAACCTGCAACAGAAAATACGCCTGTGTTTGACGTATCTAAGCCTCTTTTTTCTGCCGCGGTTACACACAGCATAAGATTAATATTTTGACTTGATAGCGCTTGCCATAATGCGCTAATTTGAAGTTCGTCAGAGGCTAAGTCAAAATGTGTTGATGCATGATAAACGCCTTGCTGATACAAAAATATTGCGTCTATGGTGTGCCCTTGAGATAAACACGCATTAGCAAACTTAATTATGCGTTGACTGGTGTCGTGATCTGATGGTGGTGTGTGTAATGAAAGAACAAATCGTGCCAAAACAATTCCAATAAAAAAGCCCCAATAAAGGGGCTATTTTAACAGAACTATTTAATTAGTCATCACTTGCGCCAAGTAGGTGCAGTAGTGAAGTAAATAGATTGTACACATTTAGGTATAAAGATACTGTAGCGCGAATGTAGTTAGTTTCTCCGCCGTTAATAATGCGGCTTGTATCAAATAAAATTAAGCCAGACATAATTAATACAACCGCAGCGTTAAGCACCATAAACATTAAAGAACTACCGATGAATATGTTAACAATGCTTGCAACAATAACCACAATTAGGCCAACCGTTAAAAAGCCGCCCATAAAAGAGAAGTCTTTTTTGGTGTTGAGCGCATATGCAGATAGACCAAAGAAAATAAGTGCTGTTGAACCAAGAGCTTGCATTATAAGCATTGAGCCATTAGGCATGGCAGCGTAATGGTTTAACATTGGACCTAAACCAGCCCCCATTAAACCTGTGAAAGCAAATACCCAAAATACACCAGATGCGGTGTCAGCTTTTTTGTTTACAACAAATAATAAACCAAACGAAACCAGTGTGAACACAATTCCCATAAAGTAAGGTAATTGTAGTGCCATTGAGATACCGGCAGTCACTGCACTAAATGCAAGTGTCATCGCAAGTAAAAAGTAGGTGTTTTTAAGTACCTTGTTTGTTTCAATGGTAGACATTACCGGTTTAGCGGTATTGTACGATTGATTAAACGCCATTGTAGAGCTCCTTTAAGTGAAACGTGTGTTTCGATAATTTAACTAAAATTAGATTACCAACTCTTATATGTTTGGGCAAACCTTTGTGGATCAATAGACATTAATTTTTTAATTAAAGTTCATTTAACCACCAAAAAGAAAGTTTTTGTTTTATCTTTGAACAAATTAATTGTTTTTTAAGCACTTAAGCAATTTTTTTAAAAAAAAGCTTCACAAAGCCAACGGGTTTCCCTATTATGCAGGCCGTGCGGAGAGATGGCAGAGTGGTCGAATGCACCGGTCTTGAAAACCGGCATAGGTTTGTAGCCTATCTAGGGTTCAAATCCCTATCTCTCCACCACTTATTACAATAACTATGAGTACACTCTTACTTGTAGTTTATAGCACTTTAGGAGAGATGGCAGAGTGGTCGAATGCACCGGTCTTGAAAACCGGCATAGGTTTGTAGCCTATCTAGGGTTCAAATCCCTATCTCTCCACCACTATATTAAAGCCCGCTAAACAGCAGGCTTTTTGTATTGGAAACAACATTCCTCACTTAATTATGACCCGCTTTTTATCCACGAGTCATATCTAAAGTTCATTGAACGCTAATATGTATATTTTACATCACGAAACAATGTTTATTTAGCTTCATGTTTGACTTTCTTGCCGATTAAAAATCACTATAAAAAGAGTTTAAATGCAATAGAATGCGCATACTAATGTGTGTTACTTTTAAATATCTCAAAACTAAAGGTATATAAAATAGGATGTTGTGGCTAAAAGATGACTTAGAATCAAGGAAGTTAGTTATATATCGTGCTGTTATGTTCTCGTTTATAACACTTTTTGTACTTTTTATTTTTCAACCGTTTGGTACTTCAAACGATAGCGAACCCTATAAGTTACTCCGGCTATCTGGATATGGGTTAGTCACCTTTTGTGCTTTGCTCCTATCGGGTGCAATTGAAATCGCATTACTCAAAATAAACTTTAATGATAAGTTAAAACATTTAACTATTATTCCTTTTACATATTTACTGATAACAGCATTATTTAATCACGGGTATTTTGTGGTTGCAGTGCTGGGGTCTTGGCACTGGCAAAATCAATTACTCTTCGTGGGATATATATTTTGTATTGGTGTATTTCCCCTTATATTTTTACTTCTGGTAAACCGGCACGTAAAAAAATTTAATACCCTCAAGCGCAGCTGACGAAAATCAAACGCGGTTAGAAGAAACTGCGTTAGAGACAATCTCACTTAAAGGCGAAAATAAAAATGATGAGGTTAAAGTTGCTCACCATCACATCTTATTTATTAAATCTGCTGATAATTACTGTGAAATCACCATTTTTGATGGTGATAAAATAGTTCAGAGTTTATTACGAACATCACTTACAGGATTGTTAAGACAACTACCTCACAATACATCTGCTATAAAATGCCACCGTTCTTATGCGATCAACTTACAAAGCGTTAAGCATTATAGTGGTAACGCAGGTGGGTTACAGTTATCACTTAATGAATCAAATGTTACAATACCAGTGTCTCGCACCTACGTTAAAACAATAAAAGACACTTTGTTGTTAGTCCCAAAAACATGTTAACCACCCCAAAACAGTGAGTTTTATACCTTAAACTGCAGCTAAGCCCTAATGAGTCGCTTTGTGCTTATGCTATTGCCAGGATTAAGTTGAATTTAACAACTTAACGAGGAAAAGAGGTATGAAACACGCTATGCATGCGTTTCTAATAATTACTATATTTATATTTTGTCACTACGTAATGAGGCATTTTTGGGGAGATGGTTGGTCTAGCTGGTTATCTAATATTGATAACCAAACTGATATTTTATTCATTCCCGCTAAATTTACCTTTTTATATGGTCCGTTAGTTGCTGCTGCCATTGTTTTGTTTAAACAAGAGAGGTTGTTTGAGTCAATAGGACTTAGCTTTGATGGATTCATTAATTATACACTTGCAGCGTTGCTCTGTTGTATTCCTATGACTCTAGGGTATGCATTTTTAAGTAGTGAACTTCATCTTTCGATATCAGCGATCATTACGGGTTCGGTTTATGCCGGTTTTTTTGAAGAGGTTATCTTTAGAGCTGCATTATTTGGTGTGCTATTTAAATACTGCCGTTGGGGCTTTATACCTGCAGCGTTAGTTAGTTCTGTGATATTTGGTATGGGGCACATTTATCAAGGCAATGACCCTTTATCTGCAGTGATGGCAGTTACGGTAACAACGATTGCAGGGACTTGGTTTGCGTGGCTGTATTGCGAATGTGGATACCGTATTTGGTTCCCAATGTGGATGCATATTTTTATGAATGCGGCTTACGGGATCTTTGGGATGTCAGGTGGGGCAGCAGGGGATTTACAAGGTAATCTATTTAAGGCAACAGCAATTGTATTAAGTATTGTGTATGTAGAGATGCTAATTCGAAAAGGTAAACCACGCGAAGTAGTTTTATCTAAATTGCTTCAAACCCGAGCTCATTCAGCTGCGTGTGCAGTAAATTAATATTAAATGCAGGAGTTATTATGTTCGAATTATTTATGGTTATTATTGTATTTAGCTCACCCGTTCTGTTATTGGCAGCCCTTAAGCGCTACTTCAGTTATAAAACCTCAAAGGTTGAGACACAAGCAAAATTGCAAAGTGCTATTGATGCTTCAAAGATCGTAGCATTAGAAAAACAATCAAAAGTCTTAAACGAAAGGTTGGTGGTGCTAGAAGAAATTGTAACTTCTCGTCGTTTTGAACTCTCAAGCCAAATAGCTCAGTTATGACAACTGAGCTGTTTTGAGCTTAAAACTTTACGCTTATAAAAAGTGATGAGTTGATGGCGTAATGTGGTTTATTTTTGTTCGTAATTTACGACCATAGTCTCTGTTTCTAACTTTGGGTTCTTGGTGCATGCTTATAAATAGAGTTTAAGTGTGTTGTTAAGGACTATTAAATGAAACACCAATTAGCAAAAAGCGTTGCGCTTTCATTACTTTCTCCTGTGATTGTGGGTAGCCTATTAGGTATTTATTATTCAATAACGCTACAAGGTGAATTTGTCTCTATATTTTTTTCATTATTGATGACAGCCATATCTAATGCGCATATTGTTGGCTTAACAATGGCTGCATTTGTTGTCCCAGGCTATTTATTAATGTTTAAATATTCAAAAGTAAACTATTCCGGTGTTTTAACGCTTGGTTTACTTGGTGGTGCTATTTTTAGCTTTCTTTTAAGTGCCTCCACAGGCGAAATATTTTTAATAAATAGTGTTATGTCAGCAATAGCGGCAGGGCTGTTTTTATTTGGTCTTCGTAAAACTTCAAAATCATAATCGCGTCTTTATTAACCAAGGACGCTTTTAAACTACGGAAATTCCTTTTTTTTACCTGCAAAAGGTTCCAATTTTTCATCACAAAGAGTACCTTTAGCTACTGTATGTTTAATAAGAAGTAGTTTGGTATGCAAAAGCACGATTTTTACCAGTCATTAGTTAAACAAACTGAATCGCTGATTGCCGGTGAGTCGAATGTAATTGCTAATATGGCAAATATAAGCGCGCTGTTATTTACCTCTTTAGAGGATGTAAATTGGGCGGGCTTTTACTTTATTGATTCGCCGTCAGAATTAGTGCTAGGCCCATTTCAGGGTAACCCAGCATGTATCCGTATTCCAGTTGGAAAGGGTGTATGTGGAACGGCTGCAGCTACATTGCAAACACAACTAATTGAAGATGTTCATGCCTTCGATGGGCATATTGCCTGTGATGCAGCATCGAACTCTGAGATTGTTGTACCTATCATGAAACATGGTAAAATATTTGCAGTGCTAGATATTGATAGTCCTAGTATTTCTAGATTTGACACTGATGACAAAGCGGGATTAGAAGCATTGGTTAAATGCTTTGAGGCTAGCTTGTAATGAAAGATTTGCTAAATGTTCAAGACTACCTATTTGCTATACAAGATGTAGGCGACTGGGAAGGCGAAGAAGAACATGTAGCGGAAACGCTCAATGATTTGATTCACATTGCTTGGGACAAACTCCCAGATGATTTAGATTGTGAATCAATCGATGAAATAATAAATGGTATTTGGGAACACCTTCGAGGTGATATGGCTGTACTTGAAGCCGATTTCGAAGAACTGGTCGACTGGGTAATACACTATGTTGATTCGTCCCTTGATGAAAAGATGTGAAAAATAGGTTCTAAAATGGAAACCACAAACAAGCTAAAAGATATTAATGAAGTATTGGAGTTCTTGTACCAAGAATTTCCACAATGTTTTAAACAAAAAGACGGTATCAAACCGCTTAAAGTCGGTATTTTTAAAGATATTGCTGAGCGTATTGAAGGGTCTGAAAAAGTAAGCAAGACTCAAGTTCGTCAAGCACTAAGAAAATACACGTCTAACTGGCGTTATTTAGAAGCTGTGACAAAGTCGGAGTTTCGTATTGACCTTGATGGCAATGAAGGTGAAAAAGTTGAGCAAGAGCACATTGATCATGCTCAAAAAGCACTAGAAGAAAGCCGTGCAAAAATGGCGAAGCGCAAGAAACAACAGCGTCCACGTCAAGACTCAGATTCTAAAAACTTTAAGAAGAAGCCTGCACATGCAAACAAGGGCGCTGATAAAAATGCGTCAGCTAGCAAAGCAACTAAATCTGCACCCGCTAAACGTTCAGGTAAAATTGAACCTTTACCAGCAACAGAGGTCAAGGTTAATAACAAGGTTAAAGTTAAACTAGGCCAAGCACTTGTAAATGCAGTAATCACTGAAGTAAATAAAGACGACGTTCATGTTGAATTAGTGACTGGTATGCAAGTTAAAACCAAAGCAGACAGCTTATACACTGTTTAAGTTGTACATAAATTAAGGAGTTTGTATGAGTAAAAAGTTTACGCTCATTCCGGTAGTTGCAGCCCTGTTTTCAGGTTCATTATTTGCTGCTGTAGAGCCTGTCACCATTGATGATTTACCTCTACTCAAGCAAGAAAGTCAACATGGCACTGCCAGTAAGCGCGTGGCAAGCTTATTTACTCGTTCACACTATATCCCGGTTCGATTTAACGATGAACTTTCTAGTAAAGTGTACGATCGTTACATCGAATCCCTTGATTTTAATAAAAGCGTTTTTTTAGCCAGTGATATTGCGTCCTTTGAGCAATATCGCGATAGCTTTGACAACGCTTTAACTACCGGCAAGCTAGGCTTTACGTTTGATATTTTTAATTTAAGCCTAAAGCGCCGTTTTGAACGTTACGAATATTCACTTTCTTTATTAGAAAACGAAATGACGTTCGAAAAACAAGATGAATACTTTTTTGATCGTGAAGATGCAACGTGGCCAACATCGCAAGCAGAGCTAGACGAGATCTGGCGAGAGCGTGTTAAGTACGATGCATTGCGATTAAAAATGACTGGTAAAGATTGGGAAGGAATCAAAGAGATTCTTACTAAGCGTTACAAAAACGCTGAGAAACGTTTAGTTCAATCTAACTCAGAAGATGCATTTCAAATTGTTTTAAATTCTTTAGCTCGCACGATTGAAGCGCATACGTCTTACTTATCACCAAGACGTGCTGAACAATTTAAAATGGATATGGACCTAGAACTTGAAGGCATTGGCGCTGTACTAACTCCTGACGAAGATTACACCGTAATTCGTAGTCTTGTTCCAGGTGGTCCAGCAGACAAAACCGAACAAATTAAAGCAGATGACCGCATTATTGGCGTAGCACAAGACGGTGAAGATTTTACCGATGTGATTGGCTGGCGTTTAGACGATGTTGTAGATTTAATAAAAGGCCCTAAAGGTACGAAAGTACGTTTGCAATATTTGAAAGGTGCAGATGCTCATGGCACACCTAAAGTGGTCGAAATTACTCGTGACAAAATCCGTCTTGAAGACAGAGCTGCAAAGTCAGAAGTGTTTGAAGCTAAATATTCTGATTTATCAAGCAAGATTGGGGTTATTGAAATCCCAGGTTTTTACAATAATTTGTCTAAAGACGTAAAAGTTGAGTTAGCTAAATTAAAAGAGGCTAAAGTAGAGGGTATTATTATCGACTTACGTCAAAATGGTGGTGGTTCGTTATACGAAGCGACCCAGCTTTCTGGCTTGTTTTTCGATCAAGGTCCTGTTGTACAAATACATACTCTAAATAACCGAATTGAAGAGCAAAGAGATCGTGATGGAGTTACTTATTACGACGGGCCATTAACGGTTTTAGTTGATCGTTACAGTGCGTCTGCATCTGAGATTTTTGCCGCTGCAATGCAAGATTATGGTCGCGCTGTTATTATTGGCGAACAAACATTTGGTAAAGGCACTGTGCAGCAACATAAAGGTCTTGCAAGAGCGTATGATCTTTACGATAACCCATTAGGTAGCGTGCAATACACCATAGCTAAATTTTACCGTATTAATGGCGGCAGTACTCAGCACAAAGGTGTTATTCCTGACATTTCATTTCCATCGGCTATAGATCCTGCCGAGTGGGGTGAAAGTAAACAAGATAATGCACTTCCTTGGGATAGCATTGTTAAAGCAAAATATAAAAAGTTAGGAAATTTAACTCCAGTTATTCCTTACCTAGAAAAGCAGCATAAAGATCGTATTAAATCTGAACCTGAGTTCGGCTACGTGTTTGATGATATAGCGTTGTACAACGAAGAAAAAGATCGTAAAACGATTTCTTTAGTTGAAGCCACGCGTATTAAAGAAAAAGAAGAAGGTGAAGCGCGTGCATTAGTTCGTACAAATGAGCGCTTGAAACGATTAGGTAAAGATCCGGTTGAAAACCTAGATGATGTACCAGATGTAATTGATGAGCTTGACCCGTTCCTTGAAGAAGCGGCCTTAATTACTCAGGACTACATTAACTTTGGTCGCATCGCCAAAAAGTAAAAACTGGTTTTACCACTACAAAAAAGGCGCTCGTGCGCCTTTTTTGCTACCTATCACAGCCTAAATTGTTATAATCTCTAACTATTAAAAATTGAGCCGGCTTAGAAATGCTCAGTTAATACGCACTAAGTGCTAAAAATAATAATTAAACACGCTGTATGTGTGTAGGAGTCTCAACTTTGAACCCATTGGATGATAAACCAGTAAAACCCGCCTCATTTCTTGATGCATTAATTCCTATTTCAGTTTTAATTTGCTTGTTAGGGGCTGCGGTTTACTTATTTGGTGACAACTCGTCATCTGGACCAAACCAAATTGCACTTTTATTTGCAACCTTCGCAGCTGCTCTAATTGGCCTAAAAAACGGCTACACGTGGAAAAAGCTTGAGCAAGCTATGATAGAGGGTATAACGCTCTCTCTTGGCGCTATACTCATCTTATTAATGGTAGGTGCTTTGATAGGTACTTGGTTGTTATCGGGCACAGTACCAACGCTAATATATTATGGCCTGCAAGTAATTAACCCTAGTTGGTTTTATGCAGCAAGTTGTTTAATTTGTGGCATTGTGGCTATGAGCATTGGTAGCTCGTGGACCACTGCAGCTACAATTGGTGTTGCTTTATTAGGTGTTGCTACGGGTCTTGGTTTAGATCAGACAGTTACAGCTGGTGCTGTTATATCTGGTGCGTATTTTGGTGACAAACTAAGCCCACTCTCTGAAACAACTAACTTAGCGCCCGCAGTGGTTGGCTCTGACTTATTTGAACATATTCAGCATATGCTATGGACAACAGTTCCTAGCTTTGTGATTGCGCTTATTATATTTATATTTATGGGCTTTAACGCAACGGCTTCTAATGAGGCTGGGCGTTTAGACGAAATTACGCTAATTTTGGAGCAAAACTTCAATATTGGTTTTGAGATGCTCATTCCTTTAATTGTGCTTTTAGTGCTAGCAATTAAAAAAATGCCTGCTTTTCCTGCTATTTCTATTGGTGCTGTGGTTGGTGCTGTTTGGGCTATGCTATTTCAGTCTGACTTAATTGGTTCTCAAATTGATACTTCTCAAGGCGAAGTGGTTGGGTATTTCAAATTAGTATGGACGACATTTTTTGACGGTTTTAGCATCGATACCGGTGATGACAAAATGGACTCACTACTTAGCGGTGGCGGTATGGCGGGAATGTTAACAACGACGTGGTTAATTATGACTGCGCTTATGTTTGGCGCTATTATGGAAAAAACAGGCTTGTTAGACATTTTCGTAAAAAGTATTTTAAAAATAGCGAAAAGTACAGGCTCTTTAATTGCCTCTACCATTGCAACGTGTATTGGTACTAACCTCATTGCAGCCGATCAATATATTGCTATTGTGGTTCCTGGACGTATGTTTAAAGATGAATATAAAAAGCGCGGTTTAAAGCCGGTTAATTTATCTCGCACCTTAGAAGATGGCGGTACGATTACCAGTCCACTTATTCCTTGGAATACATGTGGTGCTTACATGCAAAGTGTACTTTTAATAAACCCTTTCGATTACGCACTTTACGCTTTCTTTAATTTAATTAATCCCGTTTTAGCTGTTATATATGCGTATCTCGGTATTAAGATTCTACGTATTAAGCCGAAACAATCTGCCTAAATTTAGTAGCGCCTCTTCATATAGAGGCGCTTTTTTTGGAGTAATTATGACCGACTCAAAAAAACCTCAAGCTCAATATCTCAAAGACTATAAAGCACCAAATTTTTTAATAGACCACACAGACTTAACGTTTGATCTTCAGCCTACAAATACAACGGTAACAAGCGTACTGACGTTAACGCGTGTTGGTGATAATCAATCACCTCTAATACTAGATGGCATAGATTTACGTTTAACGTCCTTATCGATAGATGCGATTGAGATAACAGATTATAGCGTTGTTGATGAACAGCTAATTATTAATAACTTACCAGAACGTTGTAAATTACGTATTGTGACCGAGATATCTCCTGAGACAAATACATCTTTAGAAGGTCTTTACTTATCTGGTGGAGCCTATTGTACACAATGTGAGGCACAGGGCTTTAGAAAGATAACATATTACATGGATCGTCCTGATGTGTTGTCTACGTTTGATGTGACTATTATTGCTGATTCAAGATACACGCATTTATTGTCTAATGGCAACCAAATTGACAAAGGTGAGACACCTGACGGCCGTCATATTTCTAAATGGCAAGACCCATTTAAAAAACCAAGCTATTTATTTGCATTAGTTGCTGGTGATTTTGATGTATTAAACGATACCTATACAACTAAAAGTGGCCGAAAAATTGATTTAGCATTATTTGTAGATAAGGGTAATTTGCCTAAAACACCGCATGCGATGCAATCACTTAAAAAATCTATGCAATGGGATGAGGAGCGTTTTAATTTAGAATATGACCTTGATATATACATGATTGTAGCCGTAGATTTCTTTAATATGGGTGCAATGGAAAACAAAGGCTTAAATATATTTAACAGTAAATGTGTTTTGGCCAATCAAGAAACAGCAACGGATAAAGATTACCATACTATTGAGTCTATAGTAGGTCATGAATACTTTCACAATTGGACTGGTAATCGTGTTACGTGCAGAGATTGGTTTCAGTTATCACTTAAAGAGGGGCTAACTGTATTTAGAGACCAAGAGTTTAGTAGTGATCTTGGATCGCGTGCACTCAACCGCATTGATGCTGTTAAGGTGATGCGTACGCATCAGTTCAGTGAAGACGCAGGGCCTATGGCGCATCCTATTCGACCCGAAAAAGTTATTGAAATGAATAACTTTTATACCGTAACAGTATACGACAAGGGTGCTGAAGTAATAAGAATGATGCATACCTTGCTTGGTGAGGTTAACTTTCAAAAAGGGATGGCGCTTTATTTTAAACGCCATGACGGCCAAGCAGTTACCTGTGACGACTTTGTCAGTGCTATGAGTGACGCATCGGGTGTTAATTTAGAGCAATTTAAGCGTTGGTATAGTCAGGCGGGTACGCCTCGCTTAAATGCTGTAGAACATTACGATAGTGCCTCAAATACCTACACACTAACCATAGAGCAATATGCACCGATTAATCAGCCCGATAACAAACCGTTGCATATCCCGTTTGCAATTGAGTTGTTGGACGAATCCGGCAGTAGTATCGAATTACAGTACAAAGGTTTAAAAGTTAGTAATGTGCTTAATGTTACCGATAAAAAGCAGAGTTATACTTTTGAGAATGTGACTTGTAAACCTGTTGCCGTGTTGTTAGAAGACTTTTCTGCTCCGTGTATCCTAACTCAACAAACAACTGAGCTTGAGCTTTTGCATATTATGCGTTTTGCACGAAGTGATTTTTCACGTTGGGATGCACAGCAACAATTGTTTATAAAAGCGGTAAAAGCAGCAATTAACTCAGATACACAATTTCAATTAAGTGAGGAGATAATTGAAGCCTTGCGTGTTTTAATTGTTTCAAAACAAGGCGATTTAGCGTTAATTGCTGAGTTATTAAAATTACCTAGCTTTGACACTTTAGCCGCAGAATTTGAAATTATTCCTGTTGATGAAATTATTCGTGTTGTAACACAGTTCGAAATACAAATTGCCACAAGCCTTAATGATGAGCTTATCGCATGTTTTGGTTCATTACATGACGATGGCAGCATAAGCGCCGAAGCGGTTGCTGTGCGCTCACTACAGCAAATTTGCCTGCATTATCTTGCAAAGGTGCCGAGCAAACAAACAGATAAATTTATTAATCTAGCTGCTAGCTCGTCAAATATGACCAATGTATTGGGGGCACTTAGCGCTGTGGTTAAAGCCTCTCATCCACTTTGTGATGATTTATTGTCGCACTTTGATAGTCAATGGCGACATGATGTACTTGTGATGGATAAGTGGTTTGCGCTTCAAGCAATGCAAACAGGTGAAGATGCTATTATTAATATTAAGTCATTATACGAGCACCCAAGTTTTGATTTTTCTAACCCCAATAGAGTCCGTGCTTTAGTGGGGAGTTTTAGCTACTTTAATACTCAGCAATTTCACCGTGCTGACGGGCAAGGATATGAATTTCTTGGTGATTTACTTGTTAAGCTGAATGCAATAAATCCACAAAATGCGTCAAGAATGCTAACACCATTTATGTCTTGGAAACGTTATGATAAAACACGTTCAGCGCTTATGAAAACGCAATTAGAACGTTTATCTAATTTAGATGGACTAAGTGACGACTTATTCGAGAAGGTTGAAAAAGCGCTTAATTAAATGCTTGAATATTACTTTAATTTAAGATTGAGCTATAACGACTGTATGGATTACTACCACGGTCGATATAGTTCTGTGCAAGTGGTTGAAGAGGGCGGAAAGTCAATTCGGTTTTCTGCCGATCATTTAAGACCGTTTGTTACAAGTTTAGGTGTCAGAGGGCGTTTTAGAATGTTACTCACCCCTGAAAATAAATTTATTCGTATTGAACGAGTGGCTTAGAGCGCTATTTTTATGTTATAAAACCATAAAAATATTGTCTTTTTGTTAATTTCAATTTGTTCTATTGTTAAATAACGTGTATAAATTATCTGGTATGACGTCTTACCAATACGTAAACGTCAGCTGACACACTATATATATGACAGATTGAATGCGACTATTTGTAATTTATACAATTCGCTTCTATCGTTACGATTACACTAAAAACAATAACTTGATCACACAATATGACCCGCGACAGGGGGGAACCACAATGATAAGAAGATCGCTTTTTGTTAAAAACAAAATCGCTATAGGTTTAGCAGCCGCTAGTTTAGCTTTAACTACAGCAAGTTCACAGGCTGTAACATTTGACGCCGGAGGGTTTGATATAACCTTCGATTCAACTTTTTCTTACGGCCAAAGTATTCGTGTAGAAGATAGAGACTTTAGCTTAATAGGTAAAAGTAATAACCCTGCTTTTGATTGGACTGGTTACAACCCAGCCTTAAACACTATTTACTCATCTCAAGATGTATGGGCTCAACCTGGCTCTTATTCAAATAATGGTGATGCTGGTAATTTAAATTTTGACAGTGGTGACTCATTTTCAAAACTTTTGAAGGGAACACACGACCTTTCAATAAATAAAGATAACTACGGTTTGTTCACTCGCTTCATGTATTTTTATGACTTTGCGTTGATGGATGGTGACTTTGCCTATGCAAACCCTACATCAGGTCAAAGCGTAGATCCTTGTGATGATGAAGATACAAAAGAACAGAGCTGTGCAGACATTCGCCTACTTGATGCATTTGTTTGGGCTGATTTCGACTTAAACGACGGCAAAAACCCACTTTCAGTACGTCTTGGTCAACAAGTTGTTAACTGGGGTGAGAGTACACTTTTATCTCATGGTATTAACGTAAACCCAGTTGATATTGACCGATTGAAAGCGCCAGGTGCTGAGCTTAAAGAAGCATTTATTCCTGTTGGTATGCTTTGGGCATCGCTTGGCATTACTGACAACATTACCCTTGAAGGTTTCTACCAATACCAATGGCAAGAAACGCGTTTACCAGCAGCTGGTACGTATTTTTCGACTAATGACTTTGCAGCAGAAAATGGTTACCAACAAAATGTTCAGCTAGGCTTTACGTCTAACCCTGATATAGATGTTGCATTTTTAACTGAAAGTTTAAATAACTTAACTGCAACCTATGCTCAAGTAGCTGCGGCTCAGGGTATTGATCCTACAAGTGCAGAAGGCCAAGCTCTACTAGCTAATATGTACCTAGCGCACCCAACCAAGGTTGCACTTAAAGGTAAAGGAGATAATGGTAAAACAGAGCCTGAAGATGGCGGTCAGTATGGTTTACGTTTAGGTGTATTTTTACCTGAATTTAATGATACTGAAATTGCACTCTATCACGTGAATTATCATAGCCGTCGTCCGCTTATATCTGGTCGCGTATCAAACTTTTCACAAGCTGCAATTGCCCAAGATTTAGCGATGATCATGACAACAGAAATCACGTCAGATAATGTTGCTGATTTAACTGCTTTTTCTAAAGCTGAAAACGAGTACCCTGAAGATATTAAGTTATATGGTTTAAGTTTTAATACGACTATTGGCGAAACAGCGTTTGCAGGTGAATTTGCTTTTCGCCAAGATGAACCGCTACAAATTGATGACGTAGAGTTACTTTACACAGCTATGCCTGAGCAATTGGCGGTTGCTGGTATTCGTCCTGATTTTGCGGGTATTTCGCAAATGAGTATAGGCGATGCGGTAAGCTCAGTTGGTGCAGGTGAAGTTGCCAAAGGCTACATTGAACGCGACACATCACAAATTCAATTTACAGCAACACATTTATTTGGTCCTTCATTAGGTGCTGATAGCTGGGCTGTAGTTGGTGAAGTGGGTGTAGTTAAAATTCACGATATGCCTGGCTATGACGAAATGCGTTTAAATGTATCAGGCACTGGCCGTAGTGGCACAATAACAGGCCCAGGTACTACTGATTATTCAACATTGCAACTTGGTCTATCAAATGGCGCTGAAGAGAAATCATTCGCTACAGCATCGTCTTGGGGTTACCGCCTAATTGCGAAAGGCGATTACTTCAACTTTTACAAAGGTATTAACTTTTCACCACGTTTTGTATTTTCTCATGACGTAAACGGTAATACACCAGATCCTATGTTCTTGTTCATTGAAGATCGTAAGTCATTAGGTGCTACGATGAACTTTAACTACCAAAATGCGTGGTCACTTGATGTGAGCTATAACTCGTTTTGGGGCGGTGGCGGTGTTAATACATTCTCAGACCGCGATTACGTTTCTTTTAACTTAAAATATTCTATTTAGGGGTAACATTACTATGATTAAAAAACCTACCCTCATTGCAGCAGCTTTTGCTAGCTTGTTTGCAAGTAATGCTACTTTAGCAAAACTATCAGCTGAAGAAGTAGCGCGTTTAGGTCAAGATTTAACGCCAATGGGCGCCGAAAAAGCAGGTAACGCTGACGGCTCAATTCCAGCATGGAACAATGGTATTACTGCAGCTCCTGCAGGGTACGATGTTGGCATGCATCACCTAGACCCTTTTTCAAGTGATAAAGTGCTTTTCACTATTGATAAATCAAACATCGATAAATATAAAGCTAACTTGAGCCCAGGCCAAATTGCTTTGTTTGAAGCGTATCCAGACACATTCAAAATGCCAGTGTATGAGACACGCCGTTCGGCCTCATATCCTCAGTTTGTTTATGATGCAACTAAAGAGTTTGCGCCTACTGCCGAATTGATTGAAGGCGGAAACGGAATTAAAAATACGGCTATTGGTATTCCATTTCCCATCCCTAAAACAGGTTTAGAAGCAATTTGGAACCATTTATTACGTTTTAGAGGTGAGTCAATCGAACGTTTTGGTGGACAAGCTGCACCTACAGCATCAGGTTCTTACAACTATGTTGGTTTTGATGAACAGCTACTTGTTAAATATTCTGATCCAAGTGCTACACCTGCCGAGCTGCAAGATTCAAACATATTGTTTAAGTTTAAACAGAGTGTTACTCAACCGGCACGTCTTGCGGGTACTGCATTACTAGTACATGAAACAATGGACCAAATATTAACGCCACGCCAAGCATGGACATATAATTCTGGTCAGCGACGTGTTCGCCGTGCACCAAACGTTGCTTATGACGCACCGGGTACTGCAGCAGATAGCTTACGTACTACTGATGACTTTGATATGTTCAATGGCTCACCAAACCGTTACAACTGGACGCTTAAAGGTAAGCAAGAGCTTTATGTTCCATATAATAGCTACAAGCTTCACAGTGACAAGCTAGAGTATGATGACATTTTAAAGCCTGGCCACATCAATCCTGAGCATACTCGTTATGAAAAGCACCGTGTTTGGGTAGTAGAGGCTAACCTTAAAGATGATACGCGTCACATTTATAAAAAACGTGTGTTTTATATAGATGAAGATAGCTGGCAAGTAACGGTAACAGACATTTACGATAACCGTGATCAGCTTTATCGTGTAGCAATGGCTTACGGTCTTAACTACTACGAAGTACCCACTCAGTGGAGTACGTTAGAAGTTTATCATGATTTGAATTCACGTCGTTATTTAGCAATTGGTTTAGATAACCAAGAAAAAATGTACGATTTTTCAAAATCATTTAATGATAATGAATTTACATCTAGCGCCTTACGTCGCGCAGGTAGATAAATTAAAACTAGGCACCTAATTTTAAGTTAGGTGCCTTTTTCCTTTCTCATCGCGTTTGTCTTTCAACGCAAAAACTTTCCTCGTTTACAAAGACAAACACTCCTTTCAGTTCAAGGCGATTAAAATTTATGAAGTATTTGGTATGTGCCAGCCTGATTATAAGCGGTGCGAGTTTTGCTCAAGATACACCAAAAAACGCAATTAGTGCGCCTAATGCACAAAAAACACTATTAACTGACATTATCAATACAGGCAATGAATTAGTTGCTGTAGGTAAACATGGAACAGTTATAAAAAGTACAAATGGTGAAATGTGGCAACAAGCAGAATTAGTGCCTACGCAAGTGTTATTAACCGCTGTTGATTTTAGTGATGAAAACAACGGTTGGGCATGTGGGCACGATGCCACAATTATTAACACTGTTGATGGTGGTAATAATTGGCAATTACAACAGGCTAAGCCTTCTTTAGATAAGCCGTGTTTAGATATTTTATTTAAAGATAAATTAGAAGGCTTTGCCGTGGGTGCGTATGGCATGTTTTACCATACCACCGATGGTGGTAAACAGTGGGAAAAACGATTTTTAGATTCTCTATTGTTCAGTGAAGACAGAGATTATTTAAACGACTTAAAAAACAATGATCCTGAAGGATACGAGGCCGAAACAGCATCAATCCTGCCACATTTTAATCGAATTGAACAAACTTCTGAAGGCTTAATGCTTGTTGGTGAGATGGGCTTACTAGCGAGAAGCACAGATAACGGTAAAACTTGGCTGCGTCTTGAAGAAATATACCCAGGTTCTTTCTTCGCTTTTAATTCAGATAATTCTCAAGAAGTAGTCGCAGGGCTTAGAGGTAATGTATTCAGCAAGCAGCGTGATGAAGATGAGTGGCTTCACCTTGAGAGTACTAAAGCTGCTACTGTAAACAGTATTATTAATTACAATAACAAACAGTGGTTAATGCTAGCAAATAGCGGGGTGATTTTTCACTTACAGGATGGTTTATTAACTCATGAGCAACTTGCCGATGGTAAAGCGATACTTGGTGGTGTGATTAAAAATAATAAATTGGTAATGGCTACTGAAGATGGCATTAAAGTGAAGGAGTTGACCCCTTAATGCATACTATTTTAGATTTTATAGAAAAAGCGATTTTTAGACATCGCTTAGTTGTGCTTATAAGTTTTGCAATTATTACTTGTTTGCTTATTTTTAAAGCCACGCACATTCAACTAGATGCTTCGTTTAATAAAAATATCCCTTTAAATCACGAATACATGAAAGTGTATACCAAGCATGAAAAGCAGTTTGGTGGTGCGAATAGTATTTTAATTTCAGTGTGTGATGACAGTGGTAACATATTCAATCCAGAATTTTTTACTCAGTTAAAAGCTGTTCATGATCAGCTTTATTTTATACCCGGTGTAAACAGACCGCTCGTAAACTCTATATTTGCTCCTAGCGCCCGATTTGTCGAAGTGGTTGAGGATGGTTTTGCCGGTGGCCCAATTATTCCTGCAAACTTTAAGGCAAACGAACGTGGCTTAGCCGTTGTTAAAGAAAATATAGAAAAAGCAAAAGTTGTTGGTCGTATGATTGCAAGCGACTATTCGTGTGCAATGGTAACAGCGCAATTATTAGAAACTGACCCACAAACGCAAGAAAAGTTAGACACCTTAGCCTTTGCAGAAAAGCTCGAAACAGAGTTAAGAGAGCCTCTGAGTACGGACAAAGTAAGTATTCATATTATCGGTTTTGCAAAGATGGCTGGTGATATTGCAGAAGGGGCTAAAGGCGTTGTGTTATTTTTTGCAATTGCCATAGCCTTCACATTTATTATGGTTTGGCTGTTCTGTGGAAGCTTAAAGCTTACAATCTTACCCATTGCATGCTCGATCATTGCGGTTGCATGGCAGTTAGGGTTGCTTTCAAGCCTTGGCTTTGGACTTGATCCAATGTCGATATTAGTTCCATTTTTAGTATTTGCTATTGGTGTTAGCCATGGCGTACAAATGATAAACGCGATAGGTAAAAAAGTAAGCGAAGGGAAAAGTACGCGAGTTTGCTGTCAATCAAGTTTTAGAGCGCTTTTAATTCCAGGTGGTATTGCTCTTTTATCAGACACTGTTGGCTTTTTAACTTTGTTGACGATTGATATAGGTATTATCCGTGAGCTTGCAATTACTGCTAGCTTAGGTGTTGCGGTTATTATATTTACTAACTTAATTCTATTGCCTGTTTGGGCTTCATACATGCAATTTGAAAATAGCATTCATATTCAATCAGGTGACGCTAACAAGCCAAATATGCTTGATAAAGTTAGGGATTTATTGGTAAAAGCAACCGATCCTAAAGCAGCTAAAATCATTATTGGCTTTACGCTTGTTTTATTTGCTTTTGGTTACTGGCAAGCTGATAAAATGCGGATAGGTGATTTGCATGCAGGTGCTCCGTCACTTCATCAAGATGCTCGCTATAATCAGGATACTTTTTTAATATCGGACAGGTACACTATTTCATCAGATATTTTAAAAGTGATAGTTGAAGCTTATCCAGCAGCATGTACAGAATATGATGTAATGGAGCGCATTAGCCGTTTTCAATACAAAGTTGAAAATGTTGCAGGTGTTCAATCTGCAGTTAGTTTAAGTTCGGTTGCTCAGTCTGTTAATGCGGGTTACAACGAAGGTAATTTAAAATGGCAGAGCTTGCCGCGTAATTCGGCTTCATTAGTGCAGTCAACTGCGCGTGTTGAAACAAGCACAGGGTTACTGAACGGTGATTGTTCTGTGATGCCTGTTATTATCTTTTTAGATGATCACAAAGCGCAGACTATCGACCGCGTTATTGCAAGCGTTAAACAGTTCGCAAATGAAGAAGGGACAGAAAAGCTTGCCTTTAAATTAGCGTCTGGTCCTGTCGGCGTAATGGCCGCTACAAACGAGTCAGTGTCTGAGGCTCAAATACCAATGATGCTATATGTATACGGTGCTGTTATTGCATTATGCTTACTGAGTTTTAGAAGCGTAAAAGCGACTATTGCTGTGGTGTTACCGCTTTATATAGTATCAACGCTTGCACAAGCGTTAATGGTACAGCTAGAAATTGGCCTAACAGTATCAACCTTACCAGTTATTGCCCTAGGGGTAGGTATTGGTGTGGATTACGGTATTTATATACTTTCGTCGATGATGGGGCAGCTTAAACAAAATGTACCATTGTCGATTGCTTATCGTAATGCACTCATTGAACGCGGTAGTGCGGTACTATTTACCGGTATTACTCTCGCCATTGGTGTAAGCACATGGATTTTTTCAGATTTGAAATTCCAAGTTGATATGGGAATACTTCTTACCTTCATGTTTTTAGTGAATATGTTAGGTGCAGTGCTGTTATTACCTGCAATTGGAAGTCTTCTGTGGACCGACCAGAAAAAATAATGTGAATAATATTGCTCCTAAATGGCCACTATTGGCCATTTATATCTATAATTTGTGAATAGATGACCAAATAGCTGAAAAGCTTGAAATGTTTTCATCGAAAAAGCTGTTTATTAGCTGTAAAAGGGTTAGAATTTATCTGACTCCACACTAATAAATGGCTGTACAAATTCCTGCTCTTGAGCAGTAATAGATTAAGGAACATACAATGACACGAAATGAAGGCCAAGCCTCGGTTATCCTAGATAATGTCTGTAAGCTTATCCAGAAAAAAGTTCACGCTGATAATGTGTTACTCGTTGAGAAATTCGCCAAAGCCTTGTACAGCAATATGTCTAAAGAGGATTTGGCAAATCGAAACGACAGTGACTTATACGGTGCTGCACTCAGCCTTTGGAATTCGCTAGAAAAAAATACTACTGACGACGCCGTTATTCGCGTTTTCAATCCCGAAGTGGCAAAAGATGGCTGGCAGTCATCACATACCATCGTAGAAATTATTGCTAAAGATATGCCGTTTTTAGTTGATTCTGTTCGTATGGCCATGACTCGTGAAAATATCGCCTCTCACTTATTACTTCATAGCCCTCTTAAAATTCAACGCGACGACAACGCTAAAATCTCAGGCTTATCTAATTTAAAAGCAGAGCAAGAATCTACATCTACAAAAACAGTTTTTTTCATAGAAATTGATCGCCAAACAGATTCGTCTGCCATTGAGTCTTTCAAAAAAGAATTAGAATCCGTACTTGTTGATGTGTCTGTTGCTGTTGAAGACTGGCAGCCAATAAGAAAAAACTAATTGAAGTAAGTAAAGAGCTACCTAAGCGCCGCCACGGCAAAAATAAAAGTGAAGTGGCAGAAACCGTTGAATTTTTAGATTGGCTAGTTAGCGATAATTTCACCCTTATGGGCTATCGTGAATACGAGTTAAGTCCTGTTCAGGGGGACTATCAGCTTAAAGGTAAAATGGATACAAGTTTAGGGTTGTTAAAAAACTCTACTGAAGAGCATACTCGCTTGCTTTCTGAGTTACCTGAGGTGGCTCGCCAGGAAGCACGCAGCAGTAATTTATTGATCCTAACTAAAACTAATTCACAGTCTCGTGTTCATCGTCCCGCTTATATCGATTATGTTGGTGTAAAACGTTTTGATGATGAAGGGAATGTTATTGGTGAAGACCGTTTTATTGGTTTATTTTCATCTAATTTTTATAATAATAGTGCTGCTGATGTTCCTGTTTTAAAAAGCAAAATTACTCGCATAATGGATATGTGTGATTTTGCAAAAGGCACACACGCTTACAAAGCGGTATTAAATATTTTAGAAACTTACCCGCGTGATGAGTTAGTACAAGCACGCGAAAATGAGTTACTTGAAGTTGCAACCGGTGTATTACAAGTGCAAGAGCGTGATATGTGTCGCTTATTTGTGCGAAAAGATGCCTATGGTCGCTTTTTCTCTTGTATGGTTTATGTTCCTCGCGAGCGCTACAACACAGCCCTGCGCAGGGAAACTCAAGATATTTTAGGCAATGCATTTAATTCTGACGAAAAAGTCGAATTTACCACTTACTTCTCCGAGTCAACACTAGCACGTACTCATTACACTGTTCGTGTGACTGACAACAATATCGAATTTAATGTGAAAGACATCGAAAATAATTTAATAGAAGCTGCCCGTACTTGGGAAGACAAACTACAATCTGCACTTTTAGAGTCTGCAGGTGAAGCGCGTGGAAATGATTTAAACCGTAAATATTGTAACGCGTTTGCCCGTTCATACAAAGATGAAGTGTTACCGAGTGCCGCAGTAGTAGATATTGAAAAACTAGAGCTATTAAGTGAAGAAAACAAGCTTGAGATGCTTTTTTATCGCCCTCAAGAAGAGGCGAATACAAATATTGTCCGTTTGAGCTTATTTCATAAAGATGAGCCAATTCATTTATCAGATGTAATGCCAATGCTAGAAAACTTTGGTTTACGTGTAATAGGTGAAACACCTTACTCGGTTAAAACAAGCGATGGCAAAATCAACTGGATCATGGATTTCTCTATGCTGATTGACAGTAAAGGGATGGATGATTTTGATAAAGTGTCTGCTCGTTTTCGTGCGGCTTTAACCAATGTATGGAATAACCGTTTAGAGAATGACGGTTTTAACCGTTTAGTGCTAATGGGCGGCTTAACGGGTCGTGAAGCCTCTATTTTGCGTGCTTATGCTAAATACATGCGCCAAATTGGTGTTACTTTTTCTCAAACATATATTGAAAGTACGTTTGCTAACTACCCACATATTGCGTCTCAAATCGTTAACTTATTTGCTAAACGTTTTTCTGTTAAGAGCCCTGCGAGTTCTAAAACACTGGACAAGTTAATAGCACAAATTTATCTTGAGCTTGAAAACGTAGCCAACCTTGATGATGACCGCATTATACGTTTATACGTAGATATGATTGTGGCTACGCTGCGCACTAACTACTACCAAAAAGACGCTCAGAACCAGTTTAAATCTTACGTATCATTTAAAATACAACCTAGTTTGATCCCTGACGTACCGTTACCGTTACCTGCTTTTGAAATATTTGTTTATTCGCCTCGTGTTGAAGGCGTACATTTACGCTTTGGTAAGGTAGCTCGCGGTGGCTTACGTTGGTCGGACCGTCGTGAAGACTTCCGAACAGAGGTTTTGGGATTAGTTAAAGCGCAACAAGTTAAAAATACCGTAATTGTACCTGTTGGCTCTAAAGGTGGATTTGTTTGTAAACAGCTACCATCAGAGCGCGATGCTTTCATTAAAGAAGGCCAAGAGTGTTATAAAATCTTTATTAGAGGTTTGCTAGATATCACTGACAATATTGCACGTGGTGAAATAGTGCCAGCAAGTAATGTTGTTCGTCATGATGAAGATGATGCGTATTTAGTAGTGGCTGCCGATAAAGGAACAGCAACGTTTTCTGATATAGCTAACGGTATTGCAAATGAGTACAACTTTTGGCTTGGTGATGCCTTTGCATCGGGTGGTTCTGTAGGTTACGACCATAAAAAAATGGGCATAACCGCTAAAGGTGCATGGGAGTCTGTTAAGCGTCACTTCCGTGAGATGGATATTGACTGTCAAAGTACTGATTTTACAGTAGTTGCCATTGGCGATATGGCTGGAGACGTATTTGGTAATGGTATGTTGCTGTCTAAGCACATTCGTTTACAAGTTGCATTTAACCATATGCATATATTTGTAGACCCTAATCCTGATGCCTCAAAATCGTATGTAGAGCGTGAACGTTTATTTAATATGCCTCGTTCTTCGTGGGAAGACTACAACAAAGATCTTATTTCAGCCGGCGGTGGTATTTTCTCTCGAGCTGCAAAATCGATTACCCTTAGCCCAGAAATGAAAAAAATGCTGGGTACAAAAAAAGCAAGCATGACACCTAACGAGTTAATGAAAGCATCATTAATGATGGAGTTTGATTTGCTCTGGAATGGTGGTATTGGTACATACATCAAGCACACAAAAGAGACCGATGCTGACGTTGGCGACCGTGCAAACGACGCGCTACGTATAAATGGTAAAGAACTGGGTGCTAAAGTGCTAGGTGAGGGTGGTAACTTAGGTGCTACGCAACTTGGACGCATAGAATTTGCTGAACAAGGCGGACGCGTAAATACTGACTTTATTGATAACGTTGGCGGCGTTGCTTGTTCAGATAATGAAGTAAACATTAAAATTTTACTTAATGGTTTAGTTGCTGAAGGTGATTTAACACTTAAACAACGTGATGAACTGCTTTATTCTATGACTGATGAAGTGTCAGAGCTGGTATTGAAAGACTGTTATCGTCAAACACATACAATTTCAATCACGCAATCTCGTGGTACATCGACACTTAAGGAAAAAATTCGCTTTATTCATGCCCTTGAGAAAGATGGCAAATTAGACCGTGCTATAGAGTTTATTCCAAGTGATGAAGAGTTAGCAGAGCGAGCAGCATCAGGCAAAGATCTAACGCGTCCTGAGTTATCAGTATTGGTTTCATACGCTAAAATGGTGTTAAAAGATTCGCTTGTAACGGATGATATTACTGAGAATCCATATTATCGCCAATTACTAGTTAAATCATTCCCACGTCCACTTCGTGAGAAATTTAATGACGCAATGAATAATCACCCACTTCGTAAAGAAATTATAGCGACTAAACTTGCTAATAATATTGTTAATGACATGGGCTTAAATTTCATGGTTCGTATGCACGAAGAAACAGGTGCAAGCGAAGCAGAAATTGCGATGTGTTACTCAATAGCCAGTGAAATTTTTGAAATGCGTGATACGTGGTCATCAATCAGCGCTTTAGATAATAAAATTCCAGCGGCTGTACAAACAGAAATGCTTTATCAGCTTCGTAGAACTGTTCGCAGAGCAACTCGTTGGTTCTTGCGTCATCGCAATAAATCACAAACGATTGAGCAAGGTATTGAGTACTTCTCACCAACATTTAGTGATTTGAGCGATAACTTGAACACTTATATTGTTGAAAAGGAAAGTGCTCGCATAGATGAAGCTGCAACTAAGTTAACAGATAGTGGAGTACCATTAGATATAGCTAAGCGCATCGTTTCATTATCTAGCTTGTTCTCGGTGATGGACCTAGCAGAAATTGCAAATAATTCGCGTAGAGGCATTGCTATGGTGTCTAATACTTACTTTAAGCTTGGTGCAAGAATGGGCTTACATTGGTTCTTAGATCAAATAACTAACCAACCTGTTGCTAACCATTGGCAAGCGTTGGCCCGTTCATCTTATCGTGAAGAGTTAGATTGGCAGCAACGAACATTGGCTCAGGTTGTTTTAAATAGCTTTGAAGCAGATGAAAAAGACGTTGATTACCAAATTGATGAGTGGATGGATAAGCAAGAGTTATTACTTACCCGTTGGAAGCAAATGCTGGCTGAATTTAAAACGTCGCAAAGTCATGATTTTGCCAAGTTCTCAGTGGCATTGCGTGAACTAATGCTATTGAGTCACAATTGTGATACACCAGCAAAATAAATAATTTTGCGCATTATTATTTATTAACTAAGTAATAAGCTAATTATTAAAAATGTTATATAATACCTCAGCCTTGACTGAGGTATTTTTTTGTCTGTAATTTAAAGAGGAATATATTCATGTTTTACGATTTAGCTCGCCGTTTTATGTTTACCCGTGATGCGGAGTGGGCACATGAATTTGCTCTTAATAATTTAAGCCGCTTTGCTAATACGCCTTTGAGTGCCGCATGGTCGCAATCTGTAGCAAATAAGCCCGTTAACTTTTTAGGTCTTGAATTTAAAAATCCGGTTGGCTTAGCTGCAGGTTTAGATAAAAATGCAGAGTGCATAGATGCATTTAGCCAAATGGGTTTTGGTTTTATAGAGGTGGGTACTGTTACACCTCGCCCGCAAGCAGGTAACGATAAACCCCGTATATTTAGATTGCCAGAATCAAACGCTATTATTAATCGTATGGGTTTTAATAATAAAGGTGTTGATAATTTAATTAGTAATGTAAAAGCAGCAAAGTACAACGGCATATTAGGTATTAATATAGGTAAAAATAAAGATACCCCTAATGAGCAAGGTAAAGACGATTACATACACTGTATGAGAAAAGTTTTTGAGCATGCCTCTTATATTACCGTGAATATTTCTTCACCAAACACACCCGGCCTGAGAGATTTACAATACGGTGCTGCACTTGATGATTTATTGCAAAGTCTTAAAAATGAGCAGCTAGATTTAATTTCAAAACATAATAAGCAAGTTCCTATGCTTGTTAAAATTGCGCCGGATCTTGATCCTATTCAAATCGAACAGGTAAGTGAATCACTGCTAAACAATAAAATTGACGGGGTAATTGCAACTAATACAACACTAGAACGAAGTGATGTGATCGGTCAGCAGTATGCTGAGGAAGCCGGTGGTTTATCAGGACACCCTGTAAGAACACGCTCTACAGAAGTAGTTAGTGAATTAAAACGATTAACAAAAGGCCAGTTACCTATTATTGGTGTTGGCGGAATTGATGATGCTAATTCAGCTAAAGAGAAGCTTAATGCGGGTGCTAGTTTAGTCCAAGTTTATACAGGTTTTATTTATAAAGGCCCTGAATTGGTAAAATCGATCGTAAACGGCTTATAAGGATCAGTTATCTAAGCTTTTGATCGTTCGATAAATGTTCTAAGCATTTATGTATAAAATGGTCAAAAGCAGTTATACTTTGAACTGATACTATTTTTAATAAAGCCCACAAGGAGGAGCAAATGTTACAAGCATCAAAGCAATGGCAGTGGATTGCTTGTCCTAATAAAAATCGTTTATTACTTGATTTGAACGATGAAATGCAGCTTTGCACACCTTATAAAATAAGGCAGCTAACAGATTTAGTTATCAAAAACCCTAACTTTAGTTTAGAAGATGCTGCATTTTACGAACAAGTTTATAATTATCTGGACGGGTTTGAAATCTGGTCTGGTGCACAAATATGTCAAATAGCATTAAATGCTACAGCGGTTAAGTTTCATTTAAAACCTGTGCTAGCAAAAAGCTGGTTTTTTAATGAATATACCGGCAGCCAACCAAGTGTTGAAGCAGTCGTTAAATTAGTCTCTAAGGCGCAAACGGGCGACTTTTTGATTGTCGATCACTGTAGTGATGCCTCGGTTTGCTTAAATTTAAGCGAGAATTTTCAATTAGACGAAAATTTATCTCTTGCTCAATTTGAAGTTATCAAAATTTTAAATAATCGCGTTCATCCCATCTTACCTCAGCAAATTAAATTTAAAACTGCCTAAGTAATTTACGCTATTAAGCATGTGTTATGGCGTGTTTGTCCCTCAACCTATGGTATAATCCTGCGCAATTAGCTATTAAGGGTTACTACTTTGCAATTTATCGCACTTACTTCTATTGGAAT
The DNA here is from genome assembly GCF_000241365.1 of Pseudoalteromonas sp. BSi20480. Lineage (NCBI taxonomy): Bacteria > Pseudomonadati > Pseudomonadota > Gammaproteobacteria > Alteromonadales > Pseudoalteromonadaceae > Pseudoalteromonas > Pseudoalteromonas sp. BSi20480. The sequence continues at coordinate 49,326 of NZ_BADX01000030.1, forward strand.
CGAAAATTTATTGGTTGATGAGTTAACAGAACTTGGCGCTGCTGTGTCTAAGCAAACTGTTGGTTCTGTTCGTTTTGAGGCTGACTCATTACTGGCGCAAAAGGTTTGTTTATCAAGCCGTTTTGCAACGCGTGTGCTTATGCTTATCGAAGAAAAAGAAGGTGTTGATGATAAAGATAGCTTGTATAAATTTGCTCGTTTTCAACCTTGGCAAGAATGGTTTGGCCCAACGCAAACATTTGCTGTAGATTTTAACGGTACTAATGATTCGTTAAAGAATACACAGTTTTCTGGTTTAGTAATTAAAGATGCTATTGTTGACTACTTTAATGATTTGTATGAGCAACGCCCTAATGTTGATAAACAGGATGCCAATGTTCGTGTTGTTGCACGTTTAAATCGTCACGGTGTTTCTTTATATATTGACTACTCAGGACCAAGACTATCTGAACGTGGCTACAGACAGGGACAAGGTAAAGCGCCAATAAAAGAGCATTTAGCGGCTGCAATTATTAAACGCAGCGGATGGCTAGATAACGTTAAACAACCTCTGTTTGACCCTTGTTGTGGTGCGGGTACTATTTTAATAGAAGCCGCAGGTATGGCACGTAATGAAGCGCCAGGTTTGTTTCGTGAAGGCTTTGCTTTTGAGCGTTTACCTAGTTTTAGAGTGGCAAAATTTAAAGCGTTAAAAGAAGAACTACTTGCAAATATAACCGACCCGAAACTTTGGTTAATAGGCCACGACTACGATGCTCAGGTATTAAGTAAAGCCATTGATAATGCAAAGCGTGCAGAGCTTGATGACATAATTAAATTTAAGCAAAGCGACGCTACCAAGTTAACCGCAGTAGCTAAATTACCAGGTGTGGTTATTTCAAATTTGCCTTATGGTGAACGTATTGGCTCTATGGCTGAGTTAGTTGATTTACACCGTAATTTAGGTGTTGGCTTTAAAAAGCATTTTAACCATTGGAAACTGGCGTTATTGGGCATGGATGAGAGTTTATTTAAACTTTTAAAGCTTGTTAAATTAAAACGTTATAAATTTAAAAATGGTCCATTAGATGTAGAGCTTAACTTATATCTACTAGATGACAAGCAAGTCAGCTTGACGACTGATGACAAAAAAGCCCTTAATTATGAAGGTTCAATGTCGTTTGCTAACCGTCTTAAAAAAAATAAACAAGGCCTTAAAAATTGGTTAAAGCAAAACAAAGTTGACGCGTATCGCGTTTATGATGCTGATATTCCAGAATACAATGTAGCGGTTGATGTATATAACGACAGCGCTGTAATTTTTGAGTACGCGGCACCGAAAGAAATAGATGAAAAAGTATCTGATAAGCGCCTTCAGGACGTCATTAGCTTAACAGCGCAACAACTAAACATAGCACCTGAAAACATAGCCGTAAAAGTTCGCAAAAAGCAAAAAGGTGAAGAGCAATACACCCCTATGGCTAAGCAAAATAGAACGATGGTTGTTGAAGAGTTTGGTGCTAAATTTAAGGTTAATTTATTTGATTATCTAGACACGGGTTTATTTTTAGATCATCGTTTGGTTCGTCGCTACATTCAAGAAAATGCCAAGGACAAACGTTTTTTAAATTTATTTGCCTACACAGGAAGTGCATCAGTTCATGCAGCCATTGGTGAGGCAAAGGCTATAACCACAGTTGATTTATCCAAAACCTATTTAAAATGGGGCCAAGATAATTTTGATTTAAATAATATTAGCAACACGCGTTACCGTTTTGAGCAAGCAGATTGCCTTAAATGGCTAGAGCATGCGACTGCGCAATATGACTTAATATTTCTTGACCCTCCAACATTTTCAAATTCAAAGCGAATGAAAGATGCGTTTGATGTTCAGAGCGATCACATTAAGTTACTAACTTGGGTTAAAAAAATTCTTAGCCCGTCTGGAACATTGATTTTTTCTAACAACAAACGTGGCTTTGTTATGGATGAAGTTGGATTGATTGGTTTAGGTTTAAAAGCCGTTAATATTTCTGAGAAAACACTCTCACCAGACTTTAAGCGTAATAAAAAAATTCATAACAGCTGGTTAATTACTCATGGCTAAGTGGACTTTATACCATACGGAAGGGTGTCATTTATGTGAACAAGCCCACGCATTAATAACACCGTTATTAATGAGCGAAGGCAGTTTATTGTTAACAGACATAATGACTGACAAACAGCTTATTGCGCAATATCAGGTAAGTATTCCTGTTTTAAAAAATGAACATGGCCAACAATTATTTTGGCCTTTTACTGCAGAACAAGTGCAAATATTTTTAGCACTGGCAGATTAAGAGCATTGTAGAATTATGGATTTAATAAGAATTTCGAAAGCACAGCTTGCCTTTGGTACACATGCGTTACTTAACAACGCAGATGCTGTTATTGAAAGTGGTGAGCGAGTTTGTATTGTGGGGCGTAACGGCGCAGGTAAATCAACGCTGTTAAAAGTATTAGACGGCCAAGTAATATTGGATGATGGTGAAATAAACCAGCTCGGTGGTTTAAAGATCTCTCGTCTTGAACAAGATCCACCTAAAGGGGCCAGCGGTACCGTATTTGATTATGTTGCCCAAGGTATGCCAGAAATTGCTAATTTACTTATCGATTATCACCATGTGAGTAATGAACTGCAAACTGAATGTACCGATCAATTATTAAATAAACTTGAGCGCTTATCTAATAAGCTAGAAGCCGCTGATGGCTGGCGCTTCGATAGCCGTATTCAATTAGTATTAACTAAGCTTGAGCTGACACCTGATGCGAAACTTGAATCGCTTTCAGGTGGATGGTTACGTAAGGTTGCACTGGCACGTGCATTAGTTAGTGAGCCAGACTTGTTGCTATTAGACGAACCAACAAACCACTTAGATATGACAAGTGTGATGTGGTTAGAGCAGTTCTTAAAAGACTTTAAAGGTGGGATTGTATTTATATCTCACGATCGTGCGTTTATTCGTGCAATTGCTACACGTATTTTGGATTTAGACCGCGGCAAACTTATTTCATATCCAGGTGACTACGCCACTTATCTAGAACAAAAAGCGCATGACTTAAAAGTAGAAGAAAGTCAAAATGCACTCTTTGATAAACGATTAGCTGAAGAAGAAGCGTGGATCCGTCAGGGAGTAAAAGCCCGGAGAACTCGTAATGAAGGCCGTGTTCGTGAATTAAAACAATTACGTAATGAGCGCAAGCAACGAGTTGATCAAGTTGGTAAAACAGACTTCAATATTGAAACCGCAGACCGCTCAGGTAAATTAGTTTTTGAAGCTAAGCATTTATCTCATGCTTTTAAAGAGAAAACGATTGTAAGCGATTTTTCTACTTTAGTTATGCGTGGCGACCGTATCGGTTTAGTCGGTCCTAATGGTGTGGGTAAAACAACTCTATTAAAACTAATGTTTGGTGACTTAGCACCTGACAGCGGTGAAACTAAGCAGGGTGTTAATCTAGAATTTGCTTACTTTGATCAATACCGTGAAAAGTTAGACGAAGAAGCAACAGTACAAGACAATGTTGCAGAAGGTAAGCAAGAAGTCATGATGGGTGGGCGCTCTCGTCATGTATTAGGTTATTTACAAGACTTTTTGTTTCCACCTGCGCGCGCTAGAACACCAGTTAAGGCCTTATCTGGCGGCGAAAAAAACCGATTATTACTTGCTAAGCTATTTTTAAAACCATCGAATATCCTGGTATTGGATGAGCCAACCAATGATTTAGACATTGAAACACTTGAGCTGTTAGAAGACATTATTAATCAGTATCAAGGTACCGTTATTATTGTAAGCCATGACCGTGAATTTATCGATAATACATGCTCTAGTGTATGGGCATTTGAAGGTAACGGAAAAGTGACAGATATAGTCGGCGGTTATAGTGACTATGAAGCTTATGTAAGTTATTTAGCAGAACAAGAAAAACAAGCTATTCAACCAGCAGCAAAAAAAGTGGAAAAGCAACCGACCCCTGTTGCAAAGCCAGCCGCTAAAACGAATAAGCTTTCTTACAAATTAAAACTTGAATTAGAGCAGTTGCCTAATAAAATGGAGCAACTTGAAGCTGACGTAGAAGCCCAGCAAAATGTGGTAGGCGATCCTGACTTTTTTAAACAAGACAGTGACATAACAACCAAAGCATTGAACCATTTAGCACAACTTGAGTCTGACCTTGAAGCCGCTTTTGAGCGATGGGAAGAACTTGAAGAATTACAGAATCAGTAGTAAGGACTAAAATGAAATATAAATTACTCGCTGCCAGTATCCTAGCGACATTGAGTACATCAGCTATTAGTGCAACATATCAATTAAGTGAATTAGGCACACTCGATAATGCAAAATTTTCTTACGTTACTGATGCAAGTGAAAGCGGGCACATAATTGGTTTTGCTAACGGACTTTATAACTTACCTATAGATATTAGCTATATCGACTTTGATGATAGCCTTATAAAAAGTGCATACGACACTACTGAGTCTAACTATGAACAGATTGATAAAGTAATTACGTTTACACTAGATGATATACAAAATAATGAAGCTGTACTAACAAACCCTGACGCACATTCCTTCATGGTTTCTTTCCTTAGTAGTAGATCAAGTAATTATGAGTATCAGAAGCAAAATCAATTTATAGGCGTTCGATTCACAGAGTCAGGTGTCGTTGAGCAAACTTTATTTGATGAAGCAGCTATCGACTACGATGGTTTAACTCGTTCAACATTTAATTTATACAATGCTGTTAGTGAAGACGGTGTATCTGTTGGTTGGGGTAGTGCTCCATATGACAAGGTTTCTTTTACACCAGAGGGTGAAGATGATGCAGAAACTTGGTTTACAAATGAATTTGTAGAGCGAGCAATTGTTATTAGTGCAGATGGTGTAAAAGTTTCATTAGCGCCTGAGTTTGACGATTATGGCGGCACAAGTCGAGCAAATGATATTATTAAAACAAATAGTGGCTACACTGTTGTAGGAAACGCTTCAATAAGTATTCCGATTGAAATACAAGAAGATATCGACGAAAGTTGTGACAATGAAGATTCACCAGTTTCAGCTTGTATTAATTTAAATAATTCAACTTCATCTCAAGGTTTGTTTAATAAAAGTGCATTTAAATGGGAATTAGATGAATCATTAAATGTTGTTTCAGTTGAAAACCTAGGTTTAGCTTTAACACCCGATGAAGATGAAGTGGAAGATGATAATTTTGTGAGTACTGCCTTTGCTATTAATTCTAAAGGTACTATTGCTGGCTACTCAAACACACGCTATTACAGGAATGATAATTCTATAATATCTATGCCTGTATATTTTAAAAATGGTGAAGTTGTAGATTTTATTGATCAAGAAGATGGTTGGGAAAATGGTATTGCATCTGCTCTAAATGATAACGACGTAGTGGTAGGTTATGCTACTAAAGTGATTGAAAGCAGTTTTAGGAACAAATTCTTCTATCATGACGTTGCGACTGGAAATACTGTTTTTCCAAATGACTATTTCACGGGGTCAAGTTCTGTAGCAAATGATATCAATAACCAAGGTTATATAGTAGGCGAAGGGGAAGTAGGTGGATCGGATAGTTCACGAGATAAAGCCGCATTTATTTATAAAATTGGTGAAGATAAAATAACTAATCTCAATGACTTATTACCATGCTATGAAACCGACGGTGAAACTGATTATCCATATACTGTAGTAGAAGCTAATGTTATCAATGAGAATAACGAAGTGTTTGGTGTTGCCACTAAAACAGTAGAAAAGCGTGACACACTTGGTGGTGTAGTGACAGATATTAACGGTAATATTGAATTTGAAACCGTCGCCGTTGCAGTTAAACTAACACCATTAGAAAATGGTGAAATTGAAAATTGTGCACCGCCAGAGGCTGAAATTTATGAAAGAAGTTCAGCTAGTATCTCTTGGTTAGCGTTATTTTTATTACCATTAATTGGTATTCGACGGGTATTTCGTTTTTAATTATTTTTAAATAAAAAACCCAGTCTTTCTAGCTGGGTTTTTTTTCGTCTATACTATTCAGAGGATCGATATTATTTGCGTGCAGCTCTTGCCTTTACAACCGAGCGGCGCCATAAAATATCAATGCCAAAATAGCCTATGATTGATGCTATAGAGGCGCATACAAGCGAGCCTACTAAGAATGCAGGGCCAATGGTTTCGATACTCTGTTCAAACCAAGCCCAGTTAAGCTCAAAGGCAAAGTGTTGTTCTGGCTGATTTAAAACAAGAGTGCCAACGAGGTAAGACCCATAAAAAATAGGTGGCATGGTTAACGGATTAGTAAGCCAAACAAGTGTTGCTGAGATAGGTAAGTTAACTCTAAATAAAATAGCAGTCGCTGCGGCTAAAACCATTTGAAAGGGAACAGGGATGAAAGCAAAAAATAAACCAACCGCAAAGGCTCCTCGAGCCGAACGTCTGTTTAAGTGCCAAAGATTTGCATCTTGCAAAAGCTTACCAAAAATTTTTAACGATTTGTGATGTCTTATTTTATTCGGATCGGGTAAAAATCTTTGGATAGTTTTCTTAGCCATTTAAAGCAACCATTTACATCAGTGTTGATCAGTCTTGGTTTTGTAATTGGCTGTATTTCAACCGTGTTTTATTACGAAACTCTCGAATTTATTATTATTACAGTGTCCATTGTAATAATAGGCGCTTATTTTAAGCCGTTTTTGTCTTTATTGTTAGGCTTTATTTGTGGAATTTGTATCGTTATAGCGCATTATCATATTTTTTATAACTTTGAGCACATAATTAATGATGAAAAGTACGCATATCCAGTCGAAGTTGTAATCCAAGAAGTCATCTCAAACAAAGCTCCCCAATATGTCAAAGCAAAATTAGTGCGTATTAATGGTAAATACTATTCTAATTTGAGTGCACCTAGCGCGATGTTAAGCGTTAATTTAGATCAGCCAATGCGTGCTAATGATCGTTTTGTGGCAAGTGTTAATTTAAAAAAATTTAGAAGTAATAAAAACTTTAATGTATTTGATAACGAACTGTATGCATTTAAGCAGCGAATTTTCTTTAAAGGCAAAGTTCTTAATAAAGAATTAAAAATCAAAAGCACTTCAGAACAAAATAGTGTTCAAAGTTATAAAAGCTTCATTAAAAATACATACGAAAATACAACACTAAATTGGCTTTACTATGCTTTATTAACAGGGGATAAGACGTTAATGACACCGAGTGATAAGCAGCTGATGCAATCACTGGGTTTAAGCCATTTACTTGCTATTTCAGGCTTACACATTGGGTTGGTGTTCGGTTTTGGTTTCTTCATTACAAAGTGGGTATTTATCCACGTTAAATTGTTTAATAATCAAACGATCAATTTTTCAATTGCTTACAGTGCGATTGGTTTTGTATCAGCGTTTGTTTATGTTTATTTAAGTAACTTTTTGGTTTCAGCGACTCGTGCACTAATAATGCTTGGCTGTTATTTACTTCTATATTATTTTCAAAGGCAGCTAATGAGATGGCGCAGTATTTTGTTTGCGCTTGTTATTGTACTCGTTGTTAATCCGTTCAATACCCTTAATCCTGGATTATATTTTTCATTTTTTGCAGTCGTGGTTATTTTTTTAGTTATTAAAAATGTACCTCACTTTACCAATTCATTTTTAAAGGTACTTTTTGCATTAATTACTATTCAGGCTGCACTATTTATTGGTTTACTGCCTCTGTCTTTTTACTTTTTTAATGGCGTGAGTGTTGCTGGCTTAGTCATAAACTTAGTCGCAATTCCATTTCTTTCATTTATTTTAATGCCTTGTTTAATTTTATTAACGGCTATAAGTGCCGTATTTGATATTAGTATGGTGATTATTTTTATCGATAGCGGTCTAGCTTTTATTTTTACCTGTTTAAATAAATTACCAGCAGGTTTTGGTTGGCTAAACATAGGAATTATTGGTCTAAGTGTCATTATTTATGCTTATCTTACTCTTTTAATTTTTATTTTTCGCCATATAGGCGGCTCGCTTTTTTACCTATAGCCATGCTCTATATTGATTATTTACTTGCTGATAAGCCTACATGGAAATTACATGTATTCGATGTTGGGCACGGTCTTATGGCTCTTATTGAAAAAGATGATAAAGGGTTTATTTATGATTTTGGACCTAGTTACTTTAATCGTTTTAGCCGTGCTAAAAGTATTTTGTTACCTTTTATTGATATAAATAATATTGCAGTGACTCATTCTGTAATTAGTCACCTTGATAATGACCATTCCGGTGGTTTATCTCATTTTATCGGTGCAGGTTTAAAGTTTTCATTTAATGAATTTCACCCTAATGGACCCTCAAAGGGGTGTATTCCAAACGAAGTAAACATGGCTGGGCTAATAATTAAAAGTTTCCCAACTCCCTTGTATGGCAATGAAAATGATGAGTCTTGTGTAATAAAGGTTTCAGATAAAGAGCACAGCGTTCTATTTACAGGCGATATTTCAAAAAATAGAGAGTCGCAACTGATAAACTCTAGCGATAGTTTAAAAAGTACAGTGTTACTTAGTCCCCATCATGGTAGTAGTACGTCATCAAGTAATAAATTTATTAATGCAGTTATGCCACAGGTTGTTATTCATTCAAGTGCTTACAAAGGGCAGTGGCAATTTCCTAAAACTGAGGTTGTTGAGCGTTATAGAAATATTAATGCCTTGCAGTATGTTACTGGGCAACAAGGGCAAATTACGGTGGAGTTTTACGAAGAGACTGTGACTGTTATTACATCACGAGATTACCAAAGCTACTGGTTTATAAAAGATTGACGTTTTGTTTTAGTTCTAGCAAGGATACAATAGGGTCTGTAATTGAATAAAGAGAGTATTATGGATCAAAGTACTACACAAATTTACAAGCGTTTAATTTCCTACGTAGGTGCTTACAAAAGCGTTGCAATCGTTGCTATTGTCGGCATGATTGGCTATTCCGGTATGGATGCTTTATTTATTCAATTAATGAAGCCTTTTATTGATGAAGGTTTAAATCAACGAAATAACGAAGTATTAAAATACGCTCCTTTTGTAGTAATAGCTTTGGTTATAGGTCGCGGTGTTTTTAATTTTATGTCATCTTATTGCCTAAGCTATGTAGGCTCGCAAGTTGTTCGTTCACTCCGTCAGGAATTATTTGAACATATTTTACATCTACCTGTTTCATTTCACGATAAAAACTCAACAGGTGACCTAATTTCTAAAATCACGTTTGATACAGAACAAGTTCAACAAGCAATAACCAAAGCATTACTGATTGTAGTGCGAGAAGGGGCATTTGTTGTCTTTCTGCTTGGTGTAATGTTTTATACAAGCTGGCAATTATCTCTGATATTTTTAGTTATTATTCCTTTAGTTGCGCTGATCGTTGCAATAGTATCTAAGCGTTTTCGTCATATTTCTAAAAATATACAATCTGCTATGGGCCAAGTAACAAGAAGCTCAGAGCAAATGCTCAGTGGCCATAAAGTGATTCATGGTTTTGGCGGTCAAGAGAGAGAAATTAATCAATTTTCTAAAATTAATAATCATAACCGACAACAACGTATAAAAATGGATGCCACAAAGGCATTAAGTGTTTCAGTTATTCAAATACTTGCAGCGAGTGCTATGGCCGTTATTTTGTGGGTGGTATCAATGCCCTCAATGATAGACAGCATTAGCTCAGGCGACTTTGTTGTGCTTATTTCATCGATGATGATGTTACTACGTCCGCTAAAGCAGCTAGCTAACGTTAATAGTGATATGCAGCGTGGTATTTCTGCAGCGCAAAGTATATTTTTAATACTTGACGAAAATATAGAAAAAGATACAGGCACAGTATCTGTAACAAAAGTCAAAGGTTTAATTGAGGTCAAAAATGTGACTTTCAAATATCCCACAAAAGATGAACCTGTATTAAATAACTTAACGCTTACAATTCAAGCCGGCGAAAGTATTGCGTTAGTTGGGCGGTCGGGTTCAGGTAAATCAACAATTTCTAATTTATTACCACGTTACTATGATTTAGACTTACCAAGTCAAATACTGTTAGATGGTATTCCTTTAAATGATTATAAGCTTACAGATCTGCGACGCCAATTTGCGCTAGTATCGCAACAGGTTGTGCTATTTAACGACACTATAGCTAACAATATATGTTATGGAGTTCAGCGAGATATTACAGATGATGAGTTATTGCAGGTAGCAAAGCAGGCCCACGTGTGGGAGTTTGTAAAAGACTTACCTGAAAAGCTAAATACCATGGTAGGTGAAAACGGAGTGATGCTCTCTGGTGGTCAACGTCAACGCATTGCTATAGCCAGAGCTATTTTAAAAGATGCCCCTATTTTAATATTAGATGAGGCAACATCTGCATTAGATACAGAGTCTGAAAAACTGATTCAACATGCGCTTGATGACTTAATGAAAGATAAAACATCAATTGTCATTGCACATCGATTATCTACAATTGAAAATAGCGATAAAATTTACGTTATCGATAATGGCCGTGTTATTGAAAGTGGCGATCACACCAGCTTACTTTCAAACGATGGAACTTATTCAGCGTTGTGTAAAATGCAGTTTGGCGAGTAACCGTGAATAAAATCGAAAAAAGCTGGTATGAACCAGTTGGACTTATTACATTACTTTTTTTGCCATTGTCAGCTTTATTTTGGCTAATTTCGATTACCAGAAAGCAGATGTATCGTTTTGGAATATTTAAGCAATTTAAAAGCGACATACCTATTATTGTTGTTGGTAACATTAGTGTGGGTGGAAATGGTAAAACACCATTTGTATTATGGCTTTATGACTTTTTAACAAAACAAGGGTTGTCAGTTGGAATCATTAGCCGAGGTTATGGTGGTAAGGCGAGTAATTATCCTTTAATTGTTAAAGATAATACGCCAGCTGCTGAGGCGGGTGATGAGCCTAAACTTCTGTTTCATCGTCTAAAATGCCCAATTGCGATAGGGCCAAACCGACAACGCAATATTGAGTTACTAGCCCTTGATTATAATTTAGATATCATTATCTCTGACGATGGTATGCAGCATTACAAAATGGCACGCACTATTGAATGCTGTATCGTCGATAGTGAACGCCAATTTGGAAATGGGTTGCTAATGCCTGCAGGGCCATTACGAGAAACACCTGCACGTTTGAAGTCGGTTGATTTGATTGTTGAAAACGGAGGGCAGAATAGTAATAACTACACATTAGAGCCTGCAGCGCTCAGGTCAGTAAAAAGTTCTTTTCCTATTAGTGAATCGATTAAAAATGGCCATGCAGTAAGCGCAATAGGTAATCCTAAGCGTTTTGAAAATACCTTAAAAAAACAGGGGATAACTTTATTATCTTCAAATCATTTTAGGGATCATCATCCATACACAGCCGAAGATTTTACCCGATTTGGTAACGACAATATTCTAATGACCGAAAAAGACGCCGTAAAATGCAGCGAGTTTGCCAAAGATAATTGGTATTATTTACCAGTAAATGCAAGGCCAACACAGGCTGTAATAAATAAATTAACTTTAATATTAAAAGAAAAAGGGATCCTAAATGGCCTTTGATACTAAATTACTCGACATAATTGCATGCCCTGTATGTAAAGGAAAATTACGTTTTGATAAAGACAACAGTGAACTAATTAGTACTGCTGCAAAACTCGCATACCCTGTTAAAGATGATATTCCGGTATTACTTGAAAATGAAGCAAGAGAGTTATCGTTAGAAGAGGTTGAAAAGTGGAATTCGTAGTCGTTATACCTGCGCGCTATGCTTCAACAAGATTACCAGGAAAACCGCTAGCAGATATTTGTGGTAAACCTATGATTCAACATGTTTATGAGAAAGCATGTTTATCAGGTGCAAGCCAAGTGATAATTGCAACCGATCATCAAAAAGTATTTGATGAGGTTAGTAAGTTTACTAATGATGTTGTGATGACGCGTGAAGATCACCAGTCAGGCACCGAGCGCTTAGCGGAGGTAGTTGCTTTATTAAATTTAGATAGCAATACCATAGTTGTAAATGTTCAAGGTGATGAACCATTACTAGCTCCCGATAACGTTTTACAAGTAGCTAAGTTGTTAAATGAATCATCAGCACCCATGGCTACATTAAGCGTTGCCATTGAACATAAAGACGACATATTTAATCCTAATGCAGTCAAGGTTGTTAGCGATATAAATAAAAACGCGTTGTATTTTTCGCGTGCAAGTATTCCGTTTGATCGACATGCGATGTTAGAAGAAAAAAGAGATTTAGAGCTTTCATCATTTCAACGCCACGTGGGTATTTACGCTTACAGAGCAGGGTTTATTAATCAATATATTGCACTTAGTGTTTCACCTTTGGAGTTATTAGAGTCATTAGAGCAGCTGCGTGTTTTATATCACGGTTATAGTATTAAAATAGAGCAGGCAAAAGTAGCTCCGCATGCAGGTGTTGATACCGCTGAAGATTTAGCAAAAGTAATTGCGTTTTTACAAAATAAAAACGCGTGACCTTTGAATGAACTTAATATTAAACGTGGTATATGAGCATTCTGATTTTTATGTTGTCGAAAAACCAGCAGAACTCAGCTTTCATTCAGAAGATGGACCTGGCTTTGTTGTGCTAGCTGAGCGACAATTTAATGAGAAACTTTACGCAGTTCATAGACTAGATAAAGTAACTTCGGGTCTAATTATTTTAGCAAGAAATAAAAGCGCTGCAGCAACGTTTACGGAGCTTTTTGCACAACATTCTATTGATAAATTTTATCTTGCTATTACAGACTCTAAACCTAAAAAAAAGCAAGGTTGGGTTAAAGGAGACATGGCCAAGTCGCGCCGTGGTACCTATAAGCTTTTGGCATCTAATTTAAATCCTGCAATTACCCGTTTTTATTCAATTAGTTTTAAAGCGAGTTTTAGAGCGTTTATTTTAAAACCTTTCTCGGGTAAAACACACCAGCTAAGAGTTGCCTTAAAAAGTATAGGATCCCCAATATTGGGTGATATTGCTTACTCAGGCACGGCTTCAGATAGAACATATTTGCATGCTTATGCATTGAGCTTTACTTGGCAGGGTGAGAATTTACAATTTACGCTTTTACCTAGTAACGGTGATGCGTTTTTAACCTTGTTACAACATGATAATTTTCAAGCATGGCGTTCGCCATGGGAACTGGACTGGTAAATGAGTGAAAAAATAACTGACATCCGCTTTGGTGGCATTAAACGTTTATATGGTCATCAGCAATTTGATTGGCTTCAAGAGGCTCACTTTTGTGTTGTTGGCATTGGTGGAGTGGGGAGTTGGGCAGCTGAGGCGCTTGCGCGCACCGGTTTAGGTAGAATAACGCTCATAGATCTTGATGATATTTGTGCGACCAATGTAAACCGTCAAATCCATGCCTTATCTGGAACGATTGGTCATGCTAAAGTCGACGCAATGAAAGCGCGTTGTGAACTTATAAATCCAGAATGCAACATTGATGTCATTGATGACTTTATAACACTCGAAAACATTAAAGAGCACATTCACGGCTTTGACTATGTGATCGATTGCATTGATGCGGTTAAAGAAAAAGCAGCACTCATTGCCCATTGCAAGCGAAATAAAATGCCTATAATTACCACTGGTGGTGCTGGTGGTCAAACCGACCCCGGTCAAATTACATTTGGTGATGTAGCTAAAACAACGCAAGATCCTTTACTTGCAAAGGTGCGTTACATATTACGTAAACAGTATAACTTTAGTAATAACCCCAAACGAAAATTTAATGTTGATTGCGTTTACTCAACAGAGCAATTAGTTTATCCAGGGAGTGATGGTAGTGTTTGCCATGCAAAGCAAAGTGCAGATGGCAGCATGAATATGGATTGTAATAATGGTTTTGGCTCTGCAACGATGATTACAGGAAGTTTCGGCTTTTTTGTAGCAGCCAGAGCTATTCGCAAATACCTAGATAGAAAGCAGCGTTTGCAGGTTTAGCACTATTTAGCTTATTTTTTGTTGTGCCATGGTTTGGATTCTATCAACCATGGCTTTAATTCCGTTACCACGTGATGTACTTAAGTGGCTAATAAGACCTAGCTTATCAAATTCCTCATATGCATCTATTTTCACTACTTGCTCTGGTGTCACTCCGTTATATAAAGATAAAATAATTGCTAGCAACCCTTTTACGATACGTGTATCTGAATCACCAATGACTACTAACGTATTTTCTTTTAAATCAAATTCAACGAACATCCATACCTTGCTTTCACAGCCGGGAACTAGTGAACCTTCTGTTTTTAAAGCATCAGGTAAAGCGGGTAAAGTTTTGCCTAAAAGCATTATTTCACGATACTTTTGCTGCCAAGAAGACGCTTTTTCAATTGACTCAGTGGTTTTTTTAAACGTATTTGTCATGAGTTATCCTAATAAAATATATAAAAACGACGTTTAATCTAATAAGGCGATACATTCTTTGAGTGAGTTGATGAATATGTCAACATCTTCATGGGTATTGTAAAAACAAAAGCTGGCTCTTAAGGTGCCATTTATTCCTAAATGAGTCATAAGCGGTTGCGTACAATGATGGCCTGCTCTGACTGCAACGCCATAACCGTCAAGTAATGTTGCCAAATCGTAAGGATGCTCATCTTTAAAATTAAAACTTAGCGTGCCAATATTGTCAGATAGATTGCTATAAATTGTAATACCTTGAATGGTTACCAGTTTTTCAGCCGCATAATTAAATAGTTTTTGCTCATACTTTTGTAATTGTTCGTTTTGTAAGGCGTTTAAATAATCCAAAGCCGCAGAAAAACCTAATACGCCAGAAATATTAGGAGTACCTGTTTCAAATTTTGCAGGTGCAGGGCGATAAGTACTATGCGTAAGGTACACCTTTTCTATCATTTCCCCGCCAGTTTGATACACATCTAAAGAATTAAGTTCTTGATATTTGCCATAAAGTACACCTAAACCTGTGGGGCCAAGCATCTTGTGGCTTGAGCACACGTAAAAATCACAGTTTAAGTTATGTAAATCAGGCTTTAAATGCATTGCGCCTTGAGCGCCATCTATTAAAACGAGTGAATTTACTTCTTTTGCAGCAGTAATAAGGGGCTTTAAATTTGTGATATTACCAAGCATGTTAGATGCTTGTGTAATTGCAAACATACTAGGTTTTGACTGCTTTATAAAATCACAGCATTGTTTAATATTTAATGTTCCATCATCATTAACTGGTAGTGCTAATAATTTTGCGCCTGTTTGCTCACTAAGTACTTGCCAAGGCACAATGTTAGCATGATGTTCTAATACTGAGATAATAATAGTATCGTTTTGGTTAAATCGGCTTCGTAAACCATTACTTACTAAATTTATTGCCTCTGTAGCACCCTTAGTCCAAACAATTTCTTTACTTGATACATTAAAATACTTGGCTGTTTTGTCACGAGCTTGCTCGTATAAGCTTGTTGCACGCTCGCTCAATGTGTGACGGCCGCGATGTACATTTGCATTTTGGCTGGTATAAAATTCGTTTATAGCGTCTATGACTGATTGGGGTTTTTGAGTGGTTGCTGCAGAGTCTAAATAAACAAGTGGGTTAGCATTTATCTGCTGCTTTAAAGTAGGAAAGTCACTTCTAATTTTATTAATATTAAATTCTAAAGCAGGCATAGCTCTTCAACATGGTCATTTTGAGGCGCAAATTGTAATGGGTTTATAATAATTCTCAAGTATTGAACACAAAAAAGGCCGCAAAAGCGGCCTTTTATAGCTAAATAATATTAGCGCTTGTCGGCAGATACATAGTCACGGGCAGTGTAACCAGTATACATTTGACGAGGACGGCTGATCTTATGACCAGGCTGAGAAAGCATTTCATCCCAGTGAGTGATCCAACCAACAGTACGTGCCATTGCAAAAATTACAGTGAACATGCTTGTTGGAATACCAATTGCTTTTAAGATAATACCTGAGTAGAAATCTACGTTAGGGTATAGTTTCTTCTCAACAAAGTATGGGTCTTCAAGGGCAATTTGCTCAAGCTTCATTGCAATATCAAGAAGAGGATCTTGAATGTTTAGCTCTTCTAATACTTCGTGACACGTTTGACGCATTACTGTTGCTCGTGGGTCAAAGTTCTTGTAAACACGGTGTCCAAAGCCCATTAGACGGAACGGGTCTGACTTATCTTTTGCTTTGGCTACGTATTCATCGATACGATCAACTGAGCCAATTTCTTCTAACATGTTTAAACATGCTTCATTAGCACCGCCGTGAGCAGGGCCCCATAATGAAGCGATACCAGCTGAAATACACGCATATGGGTTCGCGCCCGAAGAACCAGCAAGGCGAACTGTAGATGTAGAAGCATTTTGTTCGTGGTCTGCGTGAAGCATGAATATTTTGTCCATTGCTTTAGCAGTAATCGGGTTTACTTTGTACTCTTCGGCTGGAACAGAGAACATCATATGTAAGAAGTTTTCTGCATAGCTTAGGTCATTTCGTGGGTAAACAAAAGGCTGGCCAATGTTTGTTTTATAAGCCATTGCAGCAATTGTAGGTAATTTAGCAACTAATCTAATAGCACTTGTTTTGCGTTGTTCAGCATCAGTAATATCTAAATCTTCATGATAAAAAGAAGATAGAGCACCCACAACACCACAAAGCATTGCCATTGGATGTGCATCAAAGCGGAAACCTTGGAAGAAATTTGCAATTTTTTGATCTAGCATTGTGCTGCGAGTGATTTTCTCTGCAAATGCATCGTATTGCTCTTTCGATGGCAACTCACCGTTAAGAAGTAAGTAGCAAAGTTCAATATAGTCTGATTCTTCAGCAAGTTGCTCAATTGGGTAACCGCGGTGAAGTAAAACACCTTTACCACCATCAATGTAGGTGATTGCAGATTCACAAGAACCAGTCGACATGAAACCTGGGTCATAGGTAAAGTGGCCATGTGAACCTAACGTACGTACGTCGATTACATCTTGGCCAGCAGTGCCTTGATAAATTGGAAGTTCGATTGGATCAAGTCCATCAATATGAACTGTGGCTTTTTTATCTGCCATCGCTATGTATCTCCTATTAAGATATCTATTCTGTATTTTTAGATTTTTAAAGTTCTGAAATCTGTTTTAAGCACATCTACGCATTTTAACGTGAAAGAGGGGGTTAAAGTCAATTTTTATAAACATTATGCACATTTGTATAATAAATATTCTGTATCATATATGTATTATACTATTGGCTAATTCGCAAACATCTCTAAATAAACAAGAATTGTAAAAAGCCTTGTGGGTATATATACTAACGGAGGTTTTAAACCGTATTGTATTTGGGTAAAGATATTTTTACATTCAAAAAATTTACATTATTGTGAACTTTTAATGTTTTAATTCGTTTATCTTGATAGTTCCACCAGAAACATTTGGTGGGTTTTTAGAAAAGCAAGTAGATGAGCTCCAATGTGAGCAAGATGGGCAAGTAACTGTGAAAAAGCAAAGACCTGTAAATCTAGATCTAACAACTATATCTATGCCGGCAACGGCTAAAGCATCAATTTTTCACCGCGTCACCGGTGTTGCATTATTTTTTGCTTTAACGTTTGTCATTTGGGCTTGGTCTGAGTCTCTCTCGTCAGCTGAAAGTTTTGAATTCGTCAAGGGTCTGTTTAACGGATTCATTGCCAAATTTATAGCTTGGGGCACCATTTCAGTACTAGGCTATCACCTTATTGGTGGTATCCGTCACATGGTAATGGATATGGGACACTGGGAAGAACTTGAATCAGGTAACCTAAGCGCTAAAATTGCAATGGCTCTTGGCGTTGTATTCGCTGTATTAGCGGGAGTGTGGATATGGTCTTAAATCAAGCAACTCTTAAACGTGATGGTGTACAAGATTACGTATCTTTACGTACCACGGCATTAATAATTAGCGCATATGCTATTTTTATTATCGGCTATTTTTTAGCGACGCCAGAAGTCACTTTCGAAGCCTGGACAGGCCTCTTCTCTAACCTAGCTATGAAAGGGTTTACGTTAGTAACCCTAGTATGCATTATGGTTCATACCCGCATTGGCCTTTGGCAGGTTTTAACAGACTATGTTAAAAACTCAAAGTTACGCGCATTTTTAGGGTTTGTTCTAAACCTAATGGCCGTTGCTTACGTAGCTATTGGTCTAATTGTATTATGGGGTGTTTAAGTGAAATATTCTGTTCGTGAATTTGACGCCGTAGTAATCGGTGCAGGTGGTGCAGGTATGCGCGCTGCCTTGGCTATTACTGAATCTGGCAAAACGTGTGCACTAATATCGAAAGTATTTCCAACGCGCTCACATACTGTATCCGCTCAAGGTGGTATTACAGTTGCGCTTGGTAATTCACACGAAGATAACTGGGAATGGCATATGTACGATACCGTTAAAGGTTCCGATTTTATCGGTGACCAAGACGCTATCGAGTATATGTGTCAAACTGGCCCAGAAGCAATTACTGAATTAGAAAACATGGGTTTACCATTTTCACGTTTTGAAAATGGCCGTGTATACCAGCGTCCTTTTGGTGGTCAATCAAAGAATTTTGGTGGCGAACAAGCAGCACGTACTGCAGCAGCAGCTGACCGTACTGGCCATGCTTTATTACATCTTCTTTATCAACAAAACGTTAAAATAAAACAAATGTATTCTCTGAGTGGTATGCACTTGATTTAGTTAAAAATGATAACGGCGATGTAGTTGGTTGTACTGCAATTGAGATTGAAACAGGTGAAATCACTTACTTCAAATCAAAGGCGGTTGTACTAGCTACTGGTGGTGCAGGTCGTATATACGCTTCAACCACAAATGCTCACATTAACACTGGTGACGGTGTTGGTATGGCTACACGTGCTGGTATTTCTATGCAAGACATGGAAATGTGGCAGTTCCACCCGACTGGTATTGCAGGAGCAGGTACGCTTGTAACTGAAGGTTGTCGTGGTGAAGGTGGTTATCTTTTAAATAAAGATGGCGAGCGTTTCATGGAACGTTATGCACCTAACGCAAAAGACTTAGCTTCTCGAGATGTTGTTGCACGTTCTATGATGACAGAAATTCGTGAAGGTCGTGGTTGTGATGGTCCTTGGGGTCCTCATATCAAGCTTAAGCTTGACCACTTAGGTGAAGAGACACTTAATTTACGTCTTCCTGGTGTATGTGATCTCGCAAAAACATTTGCTCACGTAGACCCAGCTAAAGAACCAATTCCAGTTATACCAACATGTCATTACATGATGGGTGGTGTACCTACTAACGTAAATGGTCAAGTGCTTCAAATCAATGCTCAAGGCGATGAGAAAGTAGTTGAAGGTTTATTTGCTGTAGGCGAGATTGCATGTGTATCTGTGCACGGTGCAAACCGTCTTGGTGGTAACTCATTGCTAGATTTAGTAGTATTTGGTCGTGCCGCAGGTAATTTCTTAGGTACATACCTCAGAGATGTTGAAGTATCAAAAGCTGCCTCTGAATCAGACTTAGAAGCGTCTCTTGCACGTTTTAATCGTTGGGAAAACTCAGCAGCTGGTCAAGGTGAAGATCCTGTTCAAATTAAGAAAGATCTTCAACAATGTATGCAGCTTAACTTCTCGGTATTCCGTGAAGGTGATTCAATGGCGACTGGTCTTCAAGAACTTAAAGAAATTCGCGAGCGTTTACAACATGCTCGTCTTGACGATAAATCGTCAGACTTCAACACGCAGCGTATCGAATGTCTTGAACTTGATAACTTAATGGAAACAGCTTACTCAACAGCAGTAGCTGCAAACTTCCGAACAGAAAGCCGTGGTGCACACTCTCGTTTTGACTTCCCAGATCGTGATGACACGAATTGGTTATGTCACTCAGTATACAATCCTGTTACGGATGAAATGAGTAAGCGTGACGTAAACTACGCGCCTAAGACGCGTGAAGCATTTCCACCTAAAGCACGTACATACTAGGAGCGAGACGATGGCACAAGTACAATTTTCAGTTTATCGTTACAATCCAGATGTTGACAACGCACCCCGTATGCAAGATTACACCTTGCAAATTGACGATGGTCACGACATGATGGTTCTGGATGCACTTTTATTATTAAAAGAGCAAGATCCTTCACTTTCATTCCGTCGTTCATGCCGTGAAGGCGTGTGTGGTTCTGACGGTGTTAACATGAATGGTAAGAATGGTTTAGCATGTATTACTCCTTTATCCACGTTACAAAATAACGGTAAAGGTACAATAGTAGTTCGTCCTCTTCCAGGATTACCTGTGGTACGTGACCTTGTTATTGACATGAGTCAGTTCTACACTCAATACGAAAAAGTTAAACCTTATCTAATTAATGACACACCTGCTGCAGGTGAACGTCTTCAGTCTATTGAAGAACGTGATAAATTAGATGGCTTATATGAGTGTATTTTATGTGCATGTTGTTCAACATCGTGTCCTTCGTTCTGGTGGAATCCAGACAAGTTCATTGGTCCAGCAGGCCTTCTTCATGCTTACCGTTTCTTAGCTGATAGCCGAGATACAGCAACAGAAGAGCGTTTAGCAGACCTAGACGATGCGTTCAGTGTGTTCCGTTGTCACAGTATCATGAACTGTGTTAGCGTTTGTCCTAAAGGTCTTAATCCGACCAAAGCGATTGGGCAAATCAAATCTATGTTATTAAACCGTTCGGTTTAACTACATAGAAACGTAAGATGGCTAGTTTTCATTGCTAGCCATCTTGTTATTATAACTATTAATTTCTGCGCTAAAGAAAAGGGCTTATAAATGCACGAAGGTGTGATGAAGGCATGGTTAGAATCTTCACATTTAAACGGCGGTAACGTTGCTTATGTAGAAGAGCTTTATGAAGCGTATTTAGATGATGCGACTTCTGTGCCAGATGAATGGCGAGAAGTGTTCGAACAATTACCAAAAGTTAATGGTGTGGATGTTGAAGTTAAGCATTCAGAAGTTCGTGCACAGTTTGCACAGCTTGCAAAAAACAAGCATAGAGAAGTAGTGGTAGCAGAGGGTAGCGGCGGTGACCTTAAACAGGTTAAAGTCCTGCAACTTATTAATGCTTTCCGTTTTCGTGGACACCAAAATGCAAACCTAGATCCATTAGGTATTTGGGAACGAGAGCGTGTTCGAGATTTAGAGCTAGATTACCACGACTTGTCAGAAGCTGATTTTGAGCGAGAGTTTAATGTAGGGTCTTTTGCAGTTGGTTCAGACTCTATGCCTTTAGGTGAATTATACCAAGCACTTAAAACTACATATTGTGGTTCTATCGGTGCAGAGTATATGCACATCACATCTACAGAAGAAAAGCGTTGGTTACAACAACGTTTAGAATCTGTTCAATCTAGGCCTAAATTCGAAAAAGAAGAAAAGCTACGTATCCTCAAGGGGTTAACTGCAGCTGATGGTCTTGAAAAATATTTGGGTGCTAAGTTCCCTGGTGCAAAACGGTTCTCACTAGAAGGTGGGGATGCATTAGTACCTATGCTTAAAGAGCTAATTCACCGAGCTGGTGAAAGTGGCCAACAAGAAGCCGTAATTGGTATGGCTCACCGCGGACGCTTGAACGTTTTAGTGAACGTTTTAGGTAAAAATCCATCAGAGCTTTTTGATGAATTCGCTGGCAAGCATAAAGATACATTAAGTTCTGGTGATGTTAAGTACCACATGGGTTATTCATCGGACTTTGCCACTAAAGGCGGCAACGTTCATATGGCACTTGCTTTTAATCCTTCTCACCTTGAGATAGTTAACCCTGTAGTTATGGGTTCTGTACGCGCTCGTTTAGATCGTTTAGGTGACACTACGGGAATAAAAGCATTACCGATCACAATTCATGGTGATTCTGCTGTAACAGGTCAAGGTGTAGTACAAGAAACGTTTAACTTGTCTCAAACTAATGCGTTTAGTTGTGGTGGCAGTATTCGAATTGTTGTTAACAACCAAGTTGGTTTTACTACCTCTAAACAAGACGATGTTCGTTCTACAGATTACTGTACTGATATCGCCAAAATGGTTCAGTCACCAATTTTCCACGTTAACTCTGATGATCCTGAAGCGGTTGCATTTGTTACACAAATAGCACTTGATTTTAGAAATAAATTTAAGCGTGACGTAGTTATTGACTTAGTTTGTTATCGTCGACATGGCCACAATGAAGCTGATGAGCCAAATGCTACTCAGCCTTTGATGTACCAAAAAATCAAAAAACACCCAGTTCCTCGCCTTATTTATGCAGATCAACTAATCGCTGAAGGCTCTTTTTCAGAACAAGAAATTAAAGCACTTGCCGATGAATACCGTAATGGGTTAGATGACGGTAATTGCGTTGTATCTGAAATTCAACCAGAAACCTCTCATTCTTCAGATTGGGCTAAATACGTGGGCCACGATTGGGATGTTGATTACGACGCAAGTGTTTCGGTTGAAAAGCTCAAAGAGCTTGGCGAAAAGGTAGCGAGCTACCCTGAAGAATATAAAGCTCAGTCGCGCGTTAAAAAGATTTACGATGATCGTAAGTTAATGGCCATTGGTGAAAAACCGCTTGATTGGGGAATGGCAGAAACACTTGCTTATGCAACTATCGCAACCGAAGGCACTGACATTAGAATGACAGGCCAAGATTCTGGTCGCGGTACCTTCTTCCATAGACATGCCGTTGTTCACAGTCAAAAAGATGGTGCGACTTATCTTCCTTTACAACACTTAAGTGAAGATCAAGGCGCTTTCCAAGTTTTCGACTCTGTACTCTCTGAAGAAGCAGTAGTTGCATTTGAGTATGGTTATGCGACTGCCGAACCAACTTCTCTTGTACTTTGGGAAGCTCAGTTTGGTGACTTTGCAAATGGTGCGCAAGTTGTATTTGACCAATTTTTGAGTTCAGGTGAGCAAAAGTGGGGTCGCTTATGTGGTCTTACTATTTTGTTACCACATGGTTATGAAGGCCAAGGCCCAGAGCATAGCTCTGCACGTTTAGAGCGTTTTTTACAGCTTTGTGCTGATCACAACATGCAAGTTTGTGTTCCGTCTACACCTGCGCAAGTATATGCAATGTTACGACGTCAGTCGGTAAGACCTTTACGTCGTCCATTGATTGTTATGACGCCTAAATCGTTACTACGTCATCCTCTTGCAGTTTCATCACTTGAAGAACTTTCAAACGGTGTATTCCATAATATGATCGACGAAGTTGATGATATTAAACCTGAGAACGTTGAACGCGTTGTTTTCTGTAGTGGTAAAGTTTATTACGAGTTACTACAAGAGCGTCGTAAGCTGGAACAAAATAATATTGCCATCGTTCGTGTAGAGCAATTATACCCGTTCCCACATGACGAAATGAAAACTATTATGGAACGTTACCAACACGTTACTGATTTTGTATGGTGTCAAGAAGAGCCACAAAACCAAGGTGCATGGTACTGTTCTCAACACCATTTTGTTGACGCAATTCCACAAGGTGCTAAGTTGAAATACGCTGGGCGTAAAGCATCTGCATCACCAGCGTGTGGTTACATGTCAGTACATACTAAAGAACAACAAGCGCTCGTTGCTGACGCGCTTACTATAGAAAATAAAGGATAAGCGATGAGCACAGAAATTAAAGTTCCTGTTCTTCCTGAGTCGGTTGCAGATGCTACCGTTGCTACATGGCATGTAAGTGTTGGCGACAAGGTAACTCGTGATCAGAACTTAGTAGATATTGAGACAGACAAAGTAGTGTTAGAAGTAGTTGCACAACATGACGGTGTAATTACAGAAATCTCTCAAGAAGAGGGTGCTACCGTACTTGGTGACCAAGTTATGGGTTTACTTGGCGATGCTGATGCAGCGCCTTCAAGCGAAAGCACATCTTCAAGTGAAGCAGAAAAATCAGAAGACGCGCCATCGGCGCCATCAGCACCAGCATCAGAAGGTAAAGAAGTGGACATCAAAGTACCTGTACTCCCAGAATCAGTTGCAGACGCAACAATTGCTACATGGCATGTTCAACCAGGAGACGCAGTAACGCGCGATCAAAACCTGGTAGATATCGAAACAGATAAAGTTGTTCTTGAAGTAGTAGCTCAAGAAGACGGTATCATGGGCGACATCATTAACGCTGAAGGCGATACTGTTCTTGGTGAGCAAGTAATCGGTTCAGTAAAAGCAGGTGGTGCACCTGCAGCTCCTGCTGCTAAAGAAGAGGCGTCTCCTGCTGCAGATTCAACTGATAGCTCAGATGTATTAACTCCATCTGTTCGTCGTTTAATTGCTGAAAAAGGACTAGATGCTTCTAAAATCAAAGGAACTGGCAAAAATGGTCGTGTAACTAAAGAAGACGTTGATACGTTCTTGAAAGCACCGGCACCATCAGCGAAGAAAGCAGAAGCTGCTGCTCCAGTTGCGCCAATGGGTGATCGTACTCAAAAGCGTGTTCCTATGACACGTTTACGTAAAACGATTGCTAACCGTCTTCTAGAAGCTAAAAACTCTACTGCAATGTTAACTACGTTTAACGAAGTTAACATGAAGCCAATCATGGACCTTCGCAAGCAGTACCAAGAAGTATTCGAAAAACGTCACGGTATTCGCTTAGGCTTTATGTCTTTCTACGTGAAGGCAGTTACTGAAGCACTTAAACGTTTCCCTGATGTAAATGCGTCAATTGATGGGGACGACATTGTCTACCACAATTACTTTGATATCAGCATTGCTGTTTCTACACCTCGTGGTCTAGTAACACCAGTTCTTAAAGACTGTGATAAGTTATCAGTTGCTGAAATTGAAAAAGGCATTCGTGAATTAGCACTTAAAGGCCGTGACGGAAAGCTAACACTTGACGACATGACAGGTGGTAACTTCACTATTACAAATGGTGGTGTATTCGGTTCATTACTATCTACACCTATCATTAACTTGCCACAGTCTTCAATTTTGGGAATGCACAAAATTCAAGACCGTCCAATGGCAGTAAATGGTAAAGTTGAAATTCTTCCTATGATGTATTTGGCACTTTCTTACGATCACCGCCAAATAGATGGTAAAGAATCTGTTGGTTTCTTAGTAACTATTAAAGAGTTACTTGAAGATCCAACTCGCTTATTACTGGATGTTTAATCAAGTAGTATGAAATATAAGCTGTGAACCACAATTCACAGCTTTTTTTTTGCGCCTTTGGTCGTACTGGGGTTTTCATGTTAAGCCTTGGCAACTATACTAGGTGCGCAATTTGGGATAGTTGTTTATTGAATAAATATTCAGCTCTTTTAGTATAAAAAATTGGATAAAGCATCATGAATTTGCATGAGTATCAGGCAAAACAACTTTTTGCCGAATATGGTTTACCAGTTTCTCAAGGTTTCGCTTGCGATACACCTGAAGAAGCTGCAGCAGCTGCTGAAAAAATCGGCGGTGATATGTGGGTTGTTAAAACTCAGGTTCACGCAGGTGGACGTGGTAAAGCTGGCGGTGTAAAGCTAGTTAAAACTATCGATGAAGTTAAAGCGTTTGCAGCTAACTGGTTAGGTAAAAACCTAGTTACTTACCAAACAGACGAAAATGGTCAGCCAGTTGCTAAAATTTTAGTAGAAAGCTGTACAGATATCGCCAACGAATTGTACTTAGGTGCAGTAGTTGATCGTGCTTCTCGCAAAGTTGTTTTCATGGCGTCTACTGAAGGCGGTGTTGAAATTGAAACTGTTGCTGAAGAAACACCAGAACTTATCCACAAAGCTGAGATCGATCCACTAGTAGGTCCTCAAGCTTACCAAGCACGTGAACTTGGTTTCAAATTGGGTCTTAACCCAACACAAATGAAACAGTTCGTTAAGATCTTCATGGGTCTTGGTAAAATGTTTAACGATTTCGATTTCGCATTACTTGAAATCAACCCGTTAGTAATCACAGACGAAGGTAACCTTCACTGTCTTGACGGCAAAATCGGTATCGATGGTAATGCACTTTACCGTCAACCAAAAATCCGTGAGTTCCACGATCCATCTCAAGAAGATGCGCGTGAAGCACATGCAGCAAGCTTTGAGCTTAACTATGTAGCACTAGATGGCAACGTAGGTTGTATGGTTAACGGTGCAGGCCTAGCAATGGGTACTATGGACATCGTAAACCTACACGGTGGCAAGCCAGCTAACTTCCTAGATGTTGGTGGCGGCGCGACTAAAGAACGTGTTTCTGAAGCATTCAAAATCATCCTTTCTGACGACAATGTTAAAGCTGTTTTAGTTAACATCTTTGGCGGTATCGTACGTTGTGACATGATTGCTGAAGGTATCATTGGCGCAGTTAAAGAAGTTGGCGTAAACGTACCTGTAGTTGTACGTTTAGAAGGTACTAATGCTGAATTAGGTCGTGAAGTTCTTAAGAGCTCTGACTTAGACATCATCGCTGCTGAATCATTAACAGACGCTGCTGAAAAAGTTGTTGCTGCTGCGGAGGGCAAATAATGTCTGTATTAATCAATAAAGATACAAAAGTTATCTGTCAGGGTTTCACTGGTGGCCAAGGTACTTTCCACTCAGAGCAAGCGCTTGAGTACGGTACACAAATGGTTGGTGGTGTTAGCCCAGGGAAAGGCGGTCAAACGCACCTTGGTCTTCCTGTATTCAACACAGTACGTGATGCAGTACAAGAAACTGGCGCAACTGCTTCAGTTATCTACGTACCAGCACCTTTCTGTAAAGATGCAATCTTAGAAGCAATCGATGCTGGCATCGAGCTAATTGTTTGTATCACTGAAGGTATCCCTACACTTGATATGGTTGACGTTAAAGTTAAACTAGATCAAACAGGTACTCGTATGATCGGTCCTAACTGTCCAGGTGTTATCACTCCTGGTGAGACTAAGATTGGTATCATGCCTGGTCACATCCACAAGCCTGGTAAAGTAGGTATTGTTTCTCGCTCTGGTACTTTAACGTACGAAGCGGTTAAGCAAACTACAGATGCTGGTTTTGGTCAGTCTACGTGTGTTGGTATTGGTGGTGATCCAATCCCAGGTACTAACTTTATCGACGTTTTAGAAATGTTCGAAAAAGATCCACAAACTGAAGCAATCGTAATGATTGGTGAAATTGGTGGTACTGCAGAAGAAGAAGCTGCAGAGTACATCAAAGCTAACGTAACTAAACCTGTTGTATCTTACATTGCTGGTGTTACTGCACCAGAAGGTAAGCGTATGGGTCACGCTGGCGCAATCATCGCAGGCGGTAAAGGTACTGCAGATGAGAAATTTGCTGCATTAGAAGCTGCTGGCGTACAAACTGTGCGTTCACTTGCTGATATCGGTAAAGCACTTAAAGAGAAAACAGGCTGGTAATCAGTTTATTTAATCTTTGAAAAGGCTCGCATTTGCGAGCCTTTTTGTTTTGAGCACTTAATTAAAACGGGTAACTGATATGTTGAAAAAACCTGACGGTTAGATCTTGTCTTTCTTTATTTATATCTAGCTCATCACAAAGTTGAAAAATCGTTTTTTCAACCTGATTCATAAATTTACCATAACCAATTTCTTGCTTGTTATGATTGGCAGCTGCAATAACAAAATGAATTGTTTCAACTAATCTTTGTTCATCGTAAAAGCACTTTAGCTGTGTTTTATCTGAGTCTATGTCAAAGCTCAGCTTTTGAAGCTCTTCGTTTCCTTCGTTAATATCCACTTTACTATTTCTAACAATAGGTTTGGCACCATTCGCTATTAATGCCCCATATGTTAGCTTATTAAGCTCGCAGCACCGTTTGAAGCTATCTAAAAAGTAATTATAAAATTGTTTAAAATCGCCATTATTAATTAAAGTTTGAAATTGAGTTTTAATAGCCCTTGATACAGGGATAGAAAATGTCGTGTATGTCATCTCTGCATGTTCTTTAGGTATTTCACATTGGCGATTTTGATACCTTGGGTACAAACTTCTTAATTTGTAGCCGTAGGTTTCTTTGTTTCCTTTATTTTTAGCAAATAAGTCGTAAGTTAAATGTTGATGATCACGCACTTTAAATTGGGGTTGATCAATAAATAATTGTTCTTGCATTACAATTAATACTTTTTGGACTTTTTTGTGAAATACAGCGGAGTTAGCTCGTATATCATCACCCGTAGCTAAAAAGAGTAAGCGTACCTTTTTACTTTGCGTGTCCGTTGAATAATAGAGTTTATGCGCTTCGTGATAACGTGGGTTATAAAATATGAGCATTTGCTTATTAGTTTCTAACTGATAAGACTCATCATGGAATCTGACAACAGGAAGTTTGTCGTTTGCTAAAATATGCACATTATGGAGCTCATACTCATCGCATGCTGCAAATAATTGACGTGCTATTCTTTCGTAACAACAGTTTATTGAGTTAAAGCTCGAGTAAAAACTATCGTTAGGGGTAATTTCTGCAAGTAAGTAATGATTAGCACGTGCATTACTAGGTATATAAACACGGTGCTGGTTAAGTGTAGCCATCTCTTAATCCTTATAAAGTACGGTATTGACGCACTATAAAGCGCTTCTATGAATTAAATATTGCGCTAAAACAAACTTTATTCGTTAAAAACAGATTAGATGAATTAAAGTTAATCAATAAGTAAGATAAACCGTAATCTATTGCTGTATGTTAGTGACTGTTTTTGTAATAATGCATTAGTTTTGTAATTAAGTAATATTTAGAGGATCGTACTCCTATGGCGGAAATTGAGAATCGCCCAAGTAACTTTATTAGAACCCGAATTGATGAAGACTTAGCAAGTAAAAAGCATGCAGCAACGCACACGCGCTTTCCACCTGAGCCCAATGGTTTTTTACACATAGGCCATGCAAAATCAATTTGCTTAAATTTCGGTATTGCAAAAGATTATAACGGTTTATGTAACTTACGATTTGACGACACAAACCCAGAAAAAGAAGACATTAACTACGTTAATTCTATAAAAGAAGACGTTCAATGGTTAGGTTTTAACTGGGATGGTGATATAAAGTATTCTTCTAATTATTTTGATATTTTATACGGCTATGCTGTTGAGCTTATAAACAAAGGGTTAGCTTATGTTTGTTTTTTAACAGCAGACCAAGCACGTGAATACCGCGGAACTTTAACGGAGCCAGGTAAAAATAGCCCATACAGAGATACATCTCCTGAAGAAAACTTAGCATTATTTGAAAAAATGCGTGCGGGTGATTTCAAAGAAGGCGAATGTGTTCTTCGTGCAAAAATTGATATGGCAAGCTCGTTTATGGTGCTTCGCGATCCAATTATTTATCGTGTTCGTTTTGCTCATCACCATCAAACTGCCGATAAATGGTGTATTTACCCAATGTACGATTTCACGCATTGTATTTCTGATGCAATCGAGGGTATTACGCACTCACTATGTACATTAGAGTTCCAAGATAATCGCCGTTTATACGACTGGGTACTTGATAACATCAGCATTGAATGTCATCCACAGCAAATTGAGTTTTCTCGTTTAAATCTTGAATACACAATTATGTCTAAACGTAAGTTAAATGACCTTGTTGTAAATAACTACGTCGAAGGTTGGGATGATCCACGTATGCCTACGATTGCAGGTTTACGTCGCCGTGGTTATACACCGGCTTCAATTCGTGAATTTTGTTTACGAATAGGGGTTACAAAGCAAGAGAATATGGTTGAAATGGGTATGCTAGAAGCGTGTATTCGTGAAGACTTAAATGAAAATGCTCCTCGCGCGATGGCTGTACTCGATCCGGTTAAAGTGATCATCGAAAACTACGATGCAGACACCACAGAAACCTTATCGGTGGCTAATCACCCGAATAAGGAAGAAATGGGTCGCCGCGATGTGCCATTTACGCGTGAAATATTCATTGAACGTGAAGATTTTAAAGAGCAAGCAAATAATAAGTTTAAACGTTTAGTGCTCGATAAAGAGGTTCGTTTACGTGGCGCTTATGTTATTAAAGCTAATCGTGTAGAAAAAGACGAAAACGGTGAAATAACCACTATTTATTGTACTTATGATAATGAAACACTAGGCAAAAACCCAAGTGATGGTCGTAAAGTTAAAGGCGTTATTCATTGGGTATCAGCTTCTGAGGCTATTACAGCTGAAGTTCGTTTGTACGATCGTTTATTTAATGTGCCAAACCCAGCTGCAGCTGATGAGTTTGAAACGACATTAAACCCAGAATCATTAGTTGTTTTAACTAATGCTAAACTTGAGCCTTCGCTTGCTAATTCACAAGCAGAGCAGGGGTTTCAGTTTGAACGTACCGGTTACTTTTCAAGAGATTCTAAGTCAGAAAATGTTGTGTTTAACCAAACAGTAGGTCTTCGTGACTCATGGTCTAAAACACAATAAGCTTATTTTTACTACGCCCGCTCACTTGTGGGTGTAGTAATACTTTAAATAGTAGGCACAAAAAAAACCTGCAAATAGCAGGTTTTTTATAGCTAGGATATACTAACTATTTGCATCACTAAACGCTTTACATACAGCTTTATCGTCACACTCTCCGTAAAGATATAAAGAGTGGTTTGTTAAAGTAATTCCGTTTTCTTGAGCTATTTCAAGCTGACGACGTTCAATCATCTCATCTTCAAACTCAACAACTTTTCCGCACTTTAAACATACTAAGTGATCGTGGTGAGTACTGCCCGATAATTCAAATACCGACTTACCACCTTCAAAGTGATGACGGCTTACAATGCCTGCATCATCAAATTGGTTGAGTACGCGATATACAGTTGCAAGGCCAATTTCTTCACCTAAATCCAAAAGAATTTTGTAAACATCTTCAGCACTGATGTGTTGGTTATCTGGAGACTGTAAAATCTCTAAAATTTTAATACGCGGTAAAGTCACTTTTAAACCGGCTTTTTTAAGTTCCAAGTTATGATCAGTCATTAAATCTGTCTCAATTTTATTTGGTTATACTAGACATCTTGCAAAGATGCTCACGATACATAAGCAACAAATAGGATAACGTGCCTAGGCCTCAAGTGCAAAGAAGAAATGATTTATATTGCAGTAAATAAAGAAAACGCTAACTGTTTGATAACTATTTAAACAGTTAGCGGTATATCGGATGGATTAGTCAGCAAGCTCGCTTAAACACATTTCATCAAATACTTGAGCAGACCATGCTTTTATGCGTTGCTCTGTGAGTTCTGGTTGACGATCTTCATCAATACCTAAACCGACAAAGTGATTCTCGTCTGCCATACCTTTTGAGGCTTCGAAATCGTAGCCTTCAGTAGGCCAGTGACCTACAACAATAGCACCACGTTCAGTAACAATATCGTTGATCATGCCCATAGCGTCTAAGAAGTATTCAGCATAATCTTCTTGATCACCACAACCAAAAATAGCAACAAGTTTGCCTT
This sequence comes from Pseudoalteromonas sp. BSi20480, assembly GCF_000241365.1. Taxonomy (NCBI): domain Bacteria; kingdom Pseudomonadati; phylum Pseudomonadota; class Gammaproteobacteria; order Alteromonadales; family Pseudoalteromonadaceae; genus Pseudoalteromonas; species Pseudoalteromonas sp. BSi20480. The sequence goes on from NZ_BADX01000030.1 coordinate 80,731, forward strand.
CAAAGTCTACTTCTTCAAGCTCAGGGAAAAAATCATCCCAATCACATTGTGCTTCGCCGTAGTACCACGTTGGAATACCAAATAAGATTAAATCAAAATCTGCAATCTCTTCTTTAGAGCTTTTTGCAATATCATGCACAGCCACAAGCTTTTTACCCAATTCTTTTTGGATCATTTTTGCTACGTGTTCTGTGTTACCTGTGTCACTTCCGAAAAAAAATGCCTACACTTGCCATGGATTTATAACCTTTTATGTATCAATAGCCAATCTTTCTTGTAAAATCGTTTCAATCAGCGCACTGCGGCTAATATTTTGTGCATCTGCCATATCACTTAACGCTTGATACAACTGCGATGAAACTTTAAATTCAACACGTTTTAAACCACGTGCTTTGTCTCTTTTTATTTGATTACGTTTATTAACCTTTAACTGCATATCCCGCGAAAGAGGATTGGTCTTAGGTCGGCCTGGACGCTTTTCGTATTCAAATAAATCGAGTGTTGTTCTATCTGTTTCTGACTTCGCCATGCCTAACCTACACCTGCGCCTTGCCAAAATACTTGAATAAGTCCTTTAGCAATAAAGCCTGAACAGCCTAAAAAGAGTACAGTCCATACTATATAGCGACCAAACTTAGGTACATTACCACTTTTAAGTACGTCTTTAATTGCCAAGCCGATGAATATCAAAATACCGGCTAAGCCAAAATACAACCCTAGGGTATCAAATTCGTTAATTAACTGACTGACCATCAACGTATAACCTTTAAATTAAACGGCGCGTACTATAGCACAAAAATATTCATATATTTAGTACGTGCAATCAAAAACAAGCGATTAAAATTACTTTAATTTTGAATTAAAAAGTCACTTATTGCCTTATTTACAGCCATAGGTTTTTGCGCATGTAACCAATGACCAGCACCGTGAATGATTTTTGCTTTCGTATTCTTGAAACGCGTGACAATTGCATTGCGGTACTCGGGTAAAATATAATCTGAATCGTTACCTTTGATAAAAAGAGTATCGCACAAACAAGAATTGTTTTCATTAACGTTTGAGAGTATATTTGAATATTTCTTATCTAGAACAGGTAAGTTGAATCGCCACGTTAATTTTCCTGCTTCATTTTTAGCTAGGCTTTTTAATAAAAACTGACGAACGCCAAGTTCGTCAATATAAGGCTGCATTAAATCATCAGCATGCTTTCTGTCCTCTATATGCTCAGATGCAACTGCGTTAAGCGCCTGTAATATTTTAGTATGCCGCGGTGGGTAGGTAACGGGTGCTATATCAAGCACAATTAATTTTTCAATTAACTCGGGTTGAGTTAATGCAAGCTCCATAGCAACCTTGCCACCCATAGAATGACCAATTATGTGTGTTTTTTTTATATTCAAGTGTCGAAGTAACTCAACAATGTCTTTTGCCATAGCAGGATAACTCATCTCATCACTGTGAGGGGAGAGGCCATGGTTTCGTAAATCTACATTGGTGACTGTAAAATGCTCACTTAACGGCTTAGCAATTACGTTCAGGTTTTCTAATGAACCAAATAGTCCATGTATTAAAATAACATCAGGACCTTGTCCCAGTTGCTTATAATTTAGCTGCATACATTGCTCCTAAAAATTTCGCCTTAGTTTGCCGAGCAATAATTAAAAAAGCAAAAAATAGTGCCCAATTAACCATTTTATTAAATGATATCCGAAAATTAGAGAAATTGATTGACTAAAAATTTACCTAACTAGTTATAGATTTTCGAAATGCCTGCGAGTGCTTGTTGTAACTCGCATTTATTATTGGATTGGGTATAATCAGGCGTGAGAAAAAAATGTGACCCGTAATGACAGGAAGACCATGAAACAAATCGACATAGACGACGAGTTATATCAATACATTGCCAGCAACACGCAAAGTATTGGTGAAAGTGCATCCACAATTTTGCGTCGTTTATTAAACATGAGCGGCGAAAAACAATTAACCGCTGACGTAGAAATAACACAAAATCAACAAACAACAACTACATCTGCGCCATCTACTGCGCCAGAATTAAAGCACGCTGTAGCAGAAGCTGAAGTTCCAAAAACTGTCACACCAGTGAAGCAAAAAAATGCTAACGTTTTTAATGTATTAAATAAAGAAGAACTAGCAATGCAAAAAGGCGTGGTGGGTCGCTTCTTATTTATTTTAAGTGCTTTTTATCGCACTCATAAATCTGATTTTTCTGCTGTGTTGGATATTAAAGGCCGTGACCGTGTTTATTTTGCAACGAGCAAAGAAGATTTAGTAAATAGTGGAAGTAGCATGAACCCTAAAAATATCACCGACAGTGAATATTGGGTAATGACTAATTCTAATACAACACGTAAAAAAATGATGCTTCATGAAGTAGCTCTTTGCCTAGGTTACAGTGCAGAGCAAGCTGAAAAAATTCGCGATTACCTGTAAGGAAATATAATGGCTATTCACTCAGGCGCAGGCAAAACTGCTCCACAATCAGCACTTGTTAATGTTCCTAAATTAGTTTCGGCTTATTATTTAAATGAGCCGGATTTAGAGCAAAACCCAGAGCATGGCGTTGCCTTTGGTACATCTGGACACCGCGGCTGCTCTTATGATGTAAAATTTAATGAATCCCATATTTTAGCAATTACACAAGCCATTTGCGATTACCGTAAACAAAACGATATTTTTGGGCCATTATTTTTAGGTAAAGATACTCATGCGCTTAGTGAAGCTGCCTTTAACTCTGCAATAGAAGTGCTTGTTGCTAACGAAGTGCAAGTAATTACTCAGCAAGATGGCGACTTTACTCCAACTCCTGTTATTAGCCATGCAATTGTTTGTCACAATAAACGCAATCCTAATGAGCTTGCAGATGGCATTGTTGTTACGCCTTCACATAACCCTCCTGAAGATGGCGGCTTTAAATATAACTCACCTAACGGCGGGCCTGCTGATACAGACGTAACTAACTGGATTGAAGACAGGGCTAACAAGTTATTACTTGAAGATTTAGTCGAGGTTGAGCTTTTCCCATTCGCTAAAGCTTCTCGCTCAGGGTTTATCCGCTACGAAGATTTAATGACTCCGTATATTAACGATTTAGAGAATATCGTTAACTTAAAAGCAATTAGTGATGCGGGCGTTAAAATAGGCATTGATCCATTAGGTGGTTCAGGTATAAATTTTTGGCCAGTTATTTCGCAAAAATATAATTTAGATCTAACCGTAGTAAACGACAGTGTTGATCCGCGTTTTGCATTTATGCCACTTGATAAAGATGGCAAAATACGTATGGATTGTTCATCGCCTTACTCGATGGCTAATTTAATTAAATTAAAAGACGATTTTGATATAGCGATTGGTAACGACCCTGATTACGACCGTCACGGCATTGTTACACCCGATGGCTTAATGAATCCGAATCATTTTTTAGCTGTTGCTATTGATTACCTATTAAACCACCGCGAGTGGAATAGTAGCGTAGAGATTGGTAAAACGCTTGTTTCGAGTTCGATGATTGATCGTGTTGTTGCGCGTAATGAGCGAAAGGTAAAAGAGGTACCGGTAGGCTTTAAATGGTTTGTTGAAGGCCTAAACAAAGGTAATCTTGCTTTTGGTGGCGAAGAAAGTGCAGGCGCTGCGTTTTTACGCTTTGATGGCAGCGTATGGTGTACTGACAAAGACGGCTTTATTATGGGTTTACTTGCAGCTGAAATACTTGCAGTAACGGGTAAAACACCATCAGCGCTTTATAAAGAGCTAGAACAAGAATTTGGATCGCCACTTTATAAGCGCCTAGATGCGCCAGCAAGTAGTGCACAAAAATCGCGTTTAAAAGCTTTAAGTGCAGACGACGTGAAAGCCGAAACGTTAGCTGGAGAGCCAATTTTACAAAAATTAACTCATGCTCCTGGTAACAATGCAGCGATTGGCGGCTTAAAAGTTGTTACAGAAAATGGCTGGTTTGCTGCTCGCCCATCAGGTACTGAAGATATTTATAAAATATACCTAGAATCATTTAAAGGCGAAGCACATTTAGCTCTTTTAGAAAAAGAAGCTAAACAATTAGTTGATTCAGTTATTAGCTAAACCTGCTTAAACTATTTAAAAACGGCTGAATTATTCAGCCGTTTTTTTGTATCTCTCACACTATAAAGGGCTTTTATTATGTCAGCCACACCCGATTATTTAAATTTATTGCAATCAACCGGTGATTTTCTAACCATTAGCCGAGATAATGAATGGCACCTAGCACCGAGCCAGTTTACGCTCAACAATGGAACCCAAGTTAATGTACACGATACTGGGGTTATTGAGTTTCAGCCAGCGGTTACTACCTCAAAAGATATTGTGTTATCAAGTGCTGTACACGGTAACGAAACGGCGCCTATTGAAATTTGTGATGAGCTAATAAAGCAAATTATTTCCCAAAACCTTGAGCTCAATCAGCGAGTCCTTTTTATATACGGTAACCCTAAATCAATTAATATTGGTTTGCGCTTTGTTGAAGAAAATCTTAATCGTTTATTTAATGGACACCACACGGTTGATGGTGTTGAAATGAATGACGAGCGCGTTCGAGCGGCAAAACTTGAACGCTACGTAACTGACTTTTTTGCCAGAGGGGAAAAGGGCAGTGAGCGCAGTCATTACGATTTGCACACGGCTATTCGTGGTTCAAAAAATGAAAAATTTGCTGTGTATCCATTTTTGCACGGTAAACCATGGAAAAAATCACAGCTACAATTTTTACTAAGTTGTGGTGTAAATACTGTATTAATGATGAAGTCGCCAGCGACAACGTTTAGTTATTACTCATCCTTTGTTCATGGTGCAGATTCGTTTACAGTTGAGCTTGGGCAAGTAAAACCATTTGGCCAAAACGATATGACACGTTTTGAAAAACAAAAAAACGTTAACTGCATTAATTAGTCAAAAAGAAGTTGAATACCCACAATTTAATGCAAGCGACTTTGAGCTGTTCGCTGTTCATCGTACAATTAATCGTACTCAAGAGGATTTTAGTTTTCCATTTTCTGATGATGCAGAGAACTTTACTGGCTTTGCAAAAGGAGAACTGCTCGCAACTGATGGTAATACTCCTTATTTTGCGGACGTTGAAGGAGAAGCAATCATATTCCCAAATGCAAAAGTAGCCTTAGGGCAACGTGCATTACTCACCGTTGTTCCAATGGCAATAGACAGTAACTTTGTATAATTTAACTCATTAGACCTCTTTGCCCTGCAAGTTAACTAACTGATTACTAATAATTTAAGTAGCTGTATTGTTAACTTGCCACTTATTTAACCAATATTTACTTTTGTTTCGTCACAGATTTGTTGAATAACACTTTACGTTAACGTAAAGTGTTGGCAGCTTTAATTAAATATAGTGCAGATATTGCAAAGTTTATTCAGCAATGATCACCCATAATAATAATGTAAAAGGGGCACTATTTTACTGACAACAACAGAAGGTAGGTTATGAGTAATCCAAATAACGTATCGCTGAATATTAACCATGCGCTAGAATTTATTGACGGCAATGCGCTTAATATTCCAACCCTTAGTATTTTAACTGAGGATGGCGACATTCACCCAAGTGCGACAGCACCCGCTATTTCAAAACATACCGCAATTAAACTTTATGAGACTATGCGTTTTATACGTTTATTAGATGAACGTATGCAAGGTGCTCAGCGCCAAGGCCGAGTAAGCTTTTACATGCAATGTTTAGGTGAAGAAGCAGCCGTTACGGCATCCGCTGCTGCGCTTGACCAAGAAGACATGATAATGGCGCAATACCGTGAGCAAGCTGCACTGCATTACCGTGGCTTTACGCTAGACCAATTTATGAACCAAATGTTTTCAAATGAATTAGATTTAGGCAAAGGTCGTCAAATGCCCATTCATTATGGTTCGAACGAATTAAACTATATGACTATTTCTTCTCCTCTTGGCACACAAATACCACAAGCTACAGGGTATGCATATGGACAAAAAGTAAAGCATATAGATGCGAAAACAGGCGAGCTTGCAAGCACGATTGATAACGTTACTATTTGTTACTTTGGCGAAGGCGCTGCATCTGAAGGTGACTTTCATGCAGGATTAAACATGGCTGCAGTGCATAAAGCACCGGTGATATTTTTTGCACGTAACAACGGCTATGCGATTTCGACCCCGGCAGATGAGCAATTTAAAGGTGATGGTATTGCTTCACGTGGTGTGGGTTATGGCATTAAAACAATTAGGGTCGATGGCACTGACGCACTTGCTGTGTTTGCGGCAACGCAAAAAGCACGTGAAATTGCCTCAACACAAGGCGAACCTGTTTTAATTGAATCAATAGCTTACCGTTTAGGCGCTCACTCCACGTCAGATGACCCAAGTGGTTACCGTTCAAAAGACGAAGAGGCTAATTACAAAACATGCCCAATAGAAAAATTTAAAAAGTGGCTAGTAAAACAGCAATGGCTCAACGAAGAAGACGATTTAAAAGCAAAAGAGTCTATACGTGAAGATATATTAGCAGCATTAAAGCGTGCAGAAGTAGTGCAAAAGCCAGCTTTAGAAGAGCTAGTATCAGATGTTTACGATACGCCAATCCCTTCACTTGTTCGTCAATACAATGAACTAAAAGAACATATACAAAAGCACCCAGATGCTTACCCAGTTACTGCAGGGAGAATTAAGTAATGGCTAAAATGAACATGCTACATGCAATTAATTCTGCTCTTGATATAACCATGAATGAACACCCGCAAGCGTGTATATTTGGCGAAGATGTTGGGTATTTTGGTGGTGTATTTAGAGCGACCTCAGGTTTACAAGAAAAATACGGAAAACACCGTGTATTTAATACGCCTCTAACTGAGCAAGGTATTTTAGGTTTTGCAAATGGTTTAGCGGCATTTGGTGCCCCCGCATTAGCTGAAATTCAATTTGCAGATTATATATTCCCGGCTTTTGACCAAATAGTAAATGAATCGGCAAAATTCAGATACCGTAGTGGTAATGAGTTCAATGTAGGTAACTTAACTGTACGCACACCATATGGTGGTGGTATTGCTGGTGGTTTATATCATTCGCAATCACCAGAAGCTTACTTTGCACATACGCCAGGTTTAAAAATAGTGGTGCCACGTAACCCATATCAAGCTAAAGGTTTACTGCGAGCAAGTATTAAAGATGACAATCCGGTTATATTTTTTGAGCCCAAACGTTTGTACCGCGCATCGACGGGTGAAGTACCTGAAGAAGATTATTCAATAGAGTTAGGTAAAGCTGAAGTCGTGCAAGAAGGTAGTGACATTACAGTACTTGCTTGGGGCGCTCAAATGGAAATTATTGAAGATGCTGCAAAACAAGCAAGCGAGCAAGGCATACATTGTGAGGTTATAGATTTACGTAGTATTTTGCCGTGGGATATAGACACAATTGCTAAATCAGTCACTAAAACTGGCCGTTTAGTGATAAGCCATGAAGCACCTATTACAAATGGATTTGGTGCAGAAATTGCTGCCTCAATTCAACAAGCGTGTTTCCTCCATTTAGAGTCACCTATTTTACGTGTGTGTGGTTTAGATACACCTTACCCACTGGCGCTTGAGAAAGAGTACGTGCCTGATGCGCTCAAAGTATTAGCTGCAATTAAACAATCAATGGATTTTTAGGGGTTCCCATGGCTAAAGATTTTATATTACCCGATATTGGTGAAGGCATTGTTGAGTGCGAAGTGGTTGAATGGCTGGTAAAAGAAGGGGATAGCGTTTGTGAAGATCAACCCATCTGTGACGTGATGACCGATAAAGCCCTAGTACAAATACCTGCTGTGCACGATGGAGTAATTACAAAGCTCTATCATCAAAAAGGCGAAATAGCTAAAGTGCATGCACCTTTGTTTGCAATGGATGTAGCAGGCGAAGCGGCTGACGTTGAAACGCAAGAGCATAACAGTGCACCCCAAAACAACAATACAGGTGAACAATTAGAAGATTTTATTTTACCAGATATTGGCGAAGGGATTGTTGAATGCGAAATAGTCGACTGGTTAGTCGCCGAAGGCGATGAAATTGAAGAAGATCAAGCTGTTTGTGATGTAATGACTGATAAAGCCTTAGTGCAAATACCGGCAAAGTACACCGGTACCGTGCAAAAGCTGTATTACCAGAAAGGCGAAATAGCTAAAGTACATAGCCCACTGTTTCAAATGACTATTGCTGGAAGTGCACCTAAACAAAACATAGATGTAAACCAAGCCGTAGTAAAAGCGCAAACAAATGCAGCAGAGCAAGCAGCACCAGTAAAAGTTAATCAAACAGCAAAAGTGGTTAACACAAAGGCCGTTGCATCACCGGCTGTTAGACGTAAAGCACGTGAGCTTGATGTTGATTTAACACAAGTGCCGGGTAGTGGTAAAAATGGACGTATCTATAAGCAAGATATAGAAGAGTTTATTAAAGGTGAAGTACCTAACAGTATTGATACATCACCGCTTAATAGCAATGTAGCCAACACACAAAGTAAAACGCAGAGCTCTGGCGTGCGTGTAGAGCCAATTAAAGGCATAAAAGCGGCGATGGCAAAACAAATGGTTGCTTCTGTTTCAACCATTCCACATTTTACATTTTGTGATGAAATAGATTTAACAGACCTCATTGCGCTTAGAGCTTCAATGAAAGAGCAATACAAAGCACAAGGCGTTAAGCTCACTATGATGCCTTTCTTTGTTAAAGCACTGTCGCTTGCGATGAAAGAATTCCCGGTTCTTAATTCTAAAGTAAATGAAGATTGTTCTGAGCTTACTTATTTTGACGATCATAATATTGGTATAGCAGTCGATTCTAAAATTGGCTTATTGGTGCCTAATATTAAGTCGTGCCAAAGTAAAAATATTGTTGATGTGGCTAATGAACTTACCCGGCTTACTGAGTCTGCTCGCGAAGGGCGAGTACTACCTGAAGACTTAAAAGGCGGTACGATTAGCATTTCGAATATTGGTGCAATTGGCGGCACAATTGCCACACCAATTATTAATAAACCAGAAGTAGCTATTGTTGCGCTAGGTAAGTTGCAATATCTCCCCCGCTTTGATGAAAACGGTCATGTTGTAAGTAAGGCCATTATGCAAGTCAGTTGGTCTGGTGATCACCGTGTTATTGATGGCGGAACAATTGCTCGCTTTAATAACCTATGGAAATCGTACTTAGAAAATCCATCGGCAATGATGATGGCAATGAGTTAAAAATATAATTGTTTAAACCTAGGGCGTGTTGATCTTTGATGGTTGAATTTGCAGCAGTATGTTTGGTTTTTAGGCAAGGCAGAGCCTATGAAGTGTGGTTATTCCCCATAAATAGGCGATAACGCAGCATAAATGCCAAACATCCGCCGCCCTTCGGGTTCTGCCTAGGGGCGATAAACTCTTTGTTACTCGGTTTTTACTTAGCCCACTAGGTTACAAACCTCGCGCCGCGATTTAATCGACCCTAGATTGAACAAATTTCAATCCGCAAAGGTCAACACGCCCTAATAAATAACCAGCAATTTGCTGGTTTTTTGTTTTAAAGCAAACCGTTTTTAATTAAGATACAAATGTTACTAATAAGTAATTTAACGACCCCGTTAGGGAATATAAAAAATAACACTAAGGAAATATTATGGAACATTATATGAACGCACTGCGTAGCTACGCAGATTTTTCAGGACGTAATCGCCGCAAAGCATTTTGGATGTTTATGCTAATTAATATTATTTTTTCACTATTAACAAGTGTTGTAGATGGTATTACAAACACGATGTTTGTAAGCACAATATATAGCTTGGCTTTATTGATCCCTCAATTGAGCGCAGGTGCACGCCGTTTACACGATACTGGCCGATCAGGCTGGTGGCAGCTTCTGTGGTTAGTGCCAATTATTGGTTGGATTGTTTTAATTGTGTTCCTTGCACAAGATTCACACGAGGGCGAGAACGATTATGGCCCTAATCCAAAAGAGTTAGCAGCAGAACCTGCTGCTGTATAAAGTAAAGTTTTAACCTAAAAGCTCAGTGTTCGCTGAGCTTTTTTATGCCTAAAATTTAATACGAAATAAAATACAAACCATAGCCAACTCCGAGTGCAGGAAGTGCGGTATATAAAGTGGCTATTATTGCGGCTTTAGGGGCTAACGCAATTGCAGGGAATAACGCATCTCCGTCGTTTGAAATTGCATTGGCTGTTAAAGCGCTAAATGGAATAATCCCCTGTATATAAAGCGTGGTGACTATTATTTGCGGTCCACAACCGGGTAAAAAACCAATGATCACAGCAATCAGCGGTGCTAAATAAGCGTAGTGGGCAAACCATGTTTTTAAATCAAGTCCGGCTACATTCACGAGTATTTCAAATAACATAAACGACGCCACTACCCATGCAGTCACAAAGTGTGTGTCTTGGAGCACTTTAATTACTTTAGAGGATGGATTGCATTCATCCTCTTCACTGGTAATTTGTTTATATGTTTCGCCCTTAGACGAGTAAGCCCATACCGTTACGATAAATAGAGCCATGCCCGCACCAAATAAATGTATTCCAGTGCTTGTGTGCCTTCCAAATTGGTTAAAGTCCACGTTAAATGCGATTAAAAACGCGATAATTAAACTTGGAAAAATCGCTAACATCCAAATAGGTTTACTGACTCTAATAATGCGGGTAGGCAATATTTTAACTTGGCGGGTTTGTTCTTTTAATGAAGGGCGTAAAAAGTCGTGTTTATGAACTGTATTTACAAAAGCACCACATATAGTTCCAACAACTAATCCTATAGCCATTATTACAGCGCCCTCAGTAGGGCGTGTAACTAAAAGTAAAAATGCAGCATCGCCCATTGTTGCTGTTAGTACGGCAACAATAGCCCCAAAGCTTGCTTGGCCTTTGGTAAATTGTGTAACCACTATTATAGCGCCCCCGCAGCCTGGTAAGGCACCTAGTAAAGCCGCAAAAAAGACCTCTAATGCCGGTGACTTAGCACTTAGATAACTAAGCTCCAACTGAGGTAAACGCTCAATAGCGTAGTAATAAATCAGTAACGTAGCAGCAACAAATACACTGACTTGAAAAAAAGCGTCGCTAAGTGCGGTAATTGCAATATCACGAAGTGATGGCACAGCAAAACACACCAACAAAAAAGAGGGAGTAATAAGCGTTTATTTTGGCTAACAAAGCGTATTGAAGCGGGCGTAATTAGTCCTATTTGTGTAATTGAGTTCATACAGTGTTACCAAATTAATAAACAGGGTAACACTGTATAATTTTAGTAAATGATAATCAATATCATTTAATTGTATTTAAATCGATTACTCACATTGAGTTTTTCGATATTAAATTCTAGGCTATTTGCGTTGAAATTCTGAATTTGAATTCCAAGTAGGCCATTGCTCTTGCTCAGAAATATCAAAACCTACTTTATAAAATAATTGTAAGTCTTGAACAGCGCCCGATAAATCCCACTCATCGCGGTAACGGTCACAAGGCTGGTGGTAACAACCGCGTAATACTAAGCTCATTCGCTTGCGATAATTGGCTGTTTCTTCATCCGCTGCTTGAGTACCACCACCAGCGTACATTGCAGGTATGCCCATATTGGCAAACGCAAAATGATCAGAACGGTAATAACCACCCGACGATGGTTTAGGATCGCCTGATAAAGTTCTACCTTGATCTTTTGCTGCATTAGCTAAAAACTCATCCATTTGAGATTTACCAATGCCTACCACACTCATATCTTTTACTTTGCCCAATAAATTTAAGCTATCCATATTGATATTAGCAACCGTCTTGTTAGCTGCAATAACAGGGTTTGCGGCGTAATACTTAGAGCCAAGTAACCCTTGCTCTTCAGCGGTTACTGCTAAAAATGTCATTGAGCGGCTAGGGTGCTTTGGCAATTTAGTAAATGCTTCTGCAACTTCTATTAAGCCTGCAGTACCCGTTGCGTTATCGTGAGCACCGTTATAAATTTGGTCACCTTTGCGGCTTGTATCTGTGCCTAAGTGATCCCAATGCGCTGAATATACAACATGTTCGTCTGGCGATTCGCTGCCCGGTAATGTCGCAATAAAGTTGTAAGACACTGACGTTTTAATTGTATTACTCACATTAACAGACGCGGCTAAATCACCCATATCGACATGATAAGCACCTTTTGCGGCATTTTCTTTAACGGTATCGAAATCTAAACCAGCTTTACTGAAAAGCTCTTTAGCCACATCACTAGTAACCCAGCCTTCTACAGCAACACGGTCCATATTGTTGTTTTCTTTTTGAAAACCAAATTGCTCGCCACTCCACGAATTTTCAACAACCGACCAAGGATATGAAGCGGGTGCTGTTTCGTGAATAATAATAGCGCCTGCAGCACCTTGGCGACTTGCCTCTTCATATTTGTAGGTCCAACGACCGTAATAAGTCATTGCGTCGCCAGTAAATAAAGCTGGATCTTTAGTTGCAAAACCAGGATCATTTACAAGCATGACCACGGTTTTACCTTTAACATCAATTCCTTCGTAGTCGTTCCAGTTATACTCTGGTGCATTAACGCCGTAGCCTACAAATACGAGCTCAGAGTTTTCAATGCCTTCTTTTTCACTAATGCGGCTACTGCCCATAACCATGTCTTTTTTGTATTGGTAATCTTTGCCACCAATTGATAAAACCATGTTTGAATCAGCTTCTAGTGATACAAGGGGGACTTCTTGTAAAAAGCTATCACCATTGCCAGGCTCAAAACCCAATGCTTTAAATTGGGTTGTTAAATAATCTAATGTTAGCTTTTCGCCAGGTGACGAAGGCGCTCGGCCACCAAATTCGTCAGATGCCAATACTTTTATGTGTTTTGCTAACTCATCGGCTTTAATACTGTTATAGCCATTAGTTACATCTGAAGGAGTTATGCTTGTTGCTGCACAGCCAGCTAAAACAGCGCTGGCAAGAAGTGTGAGAGATAAATTGCGTTTCATATTAACTCGATTATTGTTTTAAGATTAAATAAGTATATTAACTTCTATTAAGTAGGGCTAGCTTTTGCGGTAAACTGTTACAAAATTAAAGGCCTATACAAGTTAGAAATTTATAATAATGAAGCGTTTTACTCCTCCTGAACAATGGCAACCCAATTGCCTAAAAACGGGTGCATTTAATCACCTAAACAGCTTGTTTAAACTTAATGAGCAAACTCAATGGCCTTCACCAAAATGGTTTACTCCTTATTTAAATGCAACGAACGAGAATAATTTACCGATACAGTTTGTTGACGATGCACAAATAGACTTTGCTGAGCGCTATTACGAACAAGTAATTTTTGAAACTGGTGAAGTACCCACACGGACAGAAAATTGGCACGATCTATTCGGTGGTTTTATTTGGTGCTTATTTCCTAAAACAAAATCACTTATAAATCATCGGCATGTTCAGGACATTGCCGAATATGGTTTAACTAAGCGCACCAAACACAGAAACGCACTCACACTATTTGATGAATGTGGTGTTGTACTGGCCATTAGTGAAAGTAAATGGCAAACCTGGCTGCGCGATCATCAATGGCACAAAGCATTTGTAGAGCACCGCCATGAGTGGGGAGAGTCAATTCAGGCTTTTATGTTTGGTCATGCCAATTACGAAATGTTGACTCGCCCTTATATAGGGCTCACAGGAAAAGCATTATTTATAAATGTGCCCGACGAAATATTTTGTAAAGATTTAGCAATGCAATACCAGTACCTTGATCAAGTACTTTATGAGAAGATTAAAATAGAACATTGCTTAGCCGATAACTCACACCTTTCGCCTTTACCATTATTAGGTGTGCCTGGCTGGCATGAAGATAATAAAAACGACACATTTAC
>NZ_BADX01000029.1:0-482 GCF_000241365.1 Pseudoalteromonas sp. BSi20480
TATTGCTATGCGCATTTGGTTTTGCATTGAGGTTGTTTTTAATGAATGTGAAACTTAAACTTACTGTATAAGTTAAAGGCTTAGTGATTATATAAAGTTTACTGCTAGATATAATAGTATGTGCTTTAGCTTATGTTTGATTACTCGTCGTTAACTACTAAATAGAGGGTGTAGCTATAAACATATTACATGTAGATGGCGCGGCTGGTTTTAGCGTGGGTGTATTGTTATTTGCTTTATTAGAGTGGGTTTCGGTTTTATATAATCTACCTGTAAATATTGTAATTTTACTTGCCAGTGCCAATGTTATCTATGGGATTTACGCTTTAACCCTTGCTTTTTTAGTCACTAAGCCTGTTTACACAATCACTGTATTGGCAATAGCTAACGCGGTATGGGTATGTATATGCATTTTTATTGCTTTATATTATGTACAAACAGCAAGTTTAATTGGCGTTATGTTTATTATATTAGAAGCTGTG
>NZ_BADX01000028.1:0-12173 GCF_000241365.1 Pseudoalteromonas sp. BSi20480
TATTACGATTAAGGAACAACCATGAAAACAATTATTTTTAAAGTTATTCAACAAAGTACAGGGCATGAATGGGAGCTTTACAGTGACGGATCTGTTAAAGGATTTCCTGCTAATTGTATAGTACACAATAGTCATAGTTTAATTGTTGATCAGCTAGAAGCTAAAATATCTATAGCGTCAGCATGTCCTGATAGGTGTGATAGTTCAGAAATATTAGGAAGCGTTGATATTTCAGATTGAAACAATCTACTTAACGCAACGATCAAAGGGTTATCATGTGGCAATAAAAATATAGGCTTACCGTCTATCTGGTGATCTTTTAGTGATAACATCATCATGTTTTTTGGTGCTTTGCTAATTTTGAATACTTCAAAGAATTTATTTTGAATATCCATGTGAACACCATTGGCGTAATCGCTTGATGATAAGGTTATTTTGATGCATTCCATTTTGGTAACTCCATGATTGATTAGTAATATAACGCCTTGCTAAGCGGCGAACGTAGTGAGTCCGTTTTAGCAACTTGTTATCCGTTTATGTTCAATAGTGAGCAAGTTTAATTTTAAATAATATAGAAGGAAAATAATATGAATGATGTAACAGATAAAGCCCTTTTTGATTTGAAGATGTTTAAATATATTGTGTCTCAAATGGAAAATACTTTAGAAAACCGCTATGAGATAAATAAATTAATATTATCCGCCCAAAAACAAGGAAAAGCCCTTGATACTAAAGTGTTAGATACAGAGGAGTTTGCATTGAACGTCTCAGAAGCTATAGACCAGTTTTTATCTTATTCCAAATTTGAAACTTTTCTTGGTGAAGTTCGCTAGACTCTTTCTCGTAAGATAAAAGTTCATCTAGGGCAGAAGCTTTGTAACCAGAAGTACGATACTTCTTTTGTAATTTAGGTATTTCCTCATCCACAATATCTAAACGTGAATTGATTTCATCTATTCTCGGTTCGTATTGTCTATACAGCTTATATTCTTGGGTGTTCATTTTTAATATCCTTATTAGATCAGGGGTTGTTTATAGAGTACCAAGAGTATCACACTACTCTGAACGTGTGAAACGTATAACACCTCAATAAGAGGCACGGTGAAGGAGCGTAGCGAGCTGTTACGTGTCCTTCTTAATTGTCTTGTTATATGCTTTTTAAATAAAGCTACCAAGACTTAATTTTATTTAGCAGTTATTACAGGGTATTATGCAATTTTCTAAAATGGAATTGTTAAGTGGAAGATTTAATTAAAGAAGTGTTTAATAAAATAGTCTGGATAATACTACCTGTTATAGGAGGCGCAGTGTTCGGAGGGTTACTAAGTAGGTACCGATTTAGGAAAGAATTTAAAAGGAAAGAGGATAGTTTAACTAGCATACAAAACCTATACAACACTTTATGTTGGAATAAATACAACCCTTGTGGTGACACTGCCGTTTGTAGTTATGAGTATGCAGGTCAGTTTTGCTGGGATGACTTACGGGGATGGGTCAAATTTTCCTTGTTTTCTTATGGGACAAAAGACAAAGAAGCTTTGCGGAGGTTTTTAAAATTTGAGAACTCTTTCGTAGATATGGGAGATATATTTGAAATACCCGTAGACGAAGCTATAAAGAAGGTTGAGAACTTAGCAATAAACCACTTCTATTGTATGGAGGTTATGTATAATTTTGGGAAGTTTGGGACTAACAATGACGAGAGTAAAGAACTTAAACGGTTCCCTTTTATATCCAATACTTCAGAAGCTTTTAAACTCTACCAAAAGAAGTATGATAAGGGGACTAACTTAGAGGATCATTCCCACTTAATGGATTTACTGAAAAAGTGTGAAAAACCTCTTGAATGAGACGTATTCTCAGGATTAGAGGAGCATATAACGTTTCAAATATGGGGCGCGCGTTGTTTGCGCGTCCCTGCCATAATTTGTTTGTTATATGTAAAATTTTTCCAGTTCAACCTCTTTGGAAGAACTACCAACATACCTGGCATTCTTAAGTTTATCATCACCTCTATATTTTTTTAGCTTACAGGTCCTATCTATACGAGTGATTACGACCTCATTTTTTGACGTTATGTAAGCACAAAAGTATGAGTTGTGAATGTGATCCTTAGGTTTGACTTTAAGTTTACTCGTTTTTGCTAGCGCCAACATAGTTGCTTTTTTAGTTAAATCAAAATCGAATCTTTCATCTAATGAAAAGAGAACAAGATCTTCTTCTGGTACTAAATCAAATAATGGAAAGCCACTATTGAATTCACCTTCAATATTTTCCATTTTTATTGCAATACGACTTTCATCATATTGAATTAAATTTAAATCTTTAACAGCTCTTACAGCATCACCAAAACGGAGAGGGAAAAAACGATTTTTTTTAGGTTTAGATTTTAAATCTTTATGCCAACCCATGAAGTAAACTCCATTTACATATAACAATTTTGTCTACGACATTTGTCGTTTTATAAACCGACAAATGTCCATATATTACAATGCATTTATCTTAACCATCAAATAAACACCTGTAAACAATTAGTTAACTGATAATTATTTTTAATCAGTGCGAAAATACACCGAAATGGTGGAGATCAGTAATATTGGACAAAACAATATGCACTGTCTATATATACAGTTAAATTTTGCTAGAGATTCATATCATGAAATCACCTTTTTTAACTATGATAGCCGAACAAATGTATCTAAAGCGTTATGCTAAAAGTACCATTAAAGCGTATTTATACTGGATAGCTTCGTTTATTCGTTTTAACTCTATGAGGCACCCAACAACGATGGGAGATAATGAGGTCGAACTTTTTTTAAATCATTTAGTCAACCAACAAGATGTTGCCCCTAATACTCAAACACAAGCCTTAAATGCGTTGAGCTTTTTATTTAAAGAAGTGATTAAAAAGCCACTCTCATTATCATTAGGTTTTATTAAGAGCAAACGAGCAACTAAACTACCGGTAGTTTTAACGCAGCAGGAAATAAATAATTTTTTTAAAGTGTGCTCTGCGAAGCATTATTTACCCTGTGGACTACTTTATGGCAGTGGTATGCGATTAATGGAGGTACTGCGTTTACGAGTACACGATATTGACTTTGACTATAACTGCATTCGAATTTGGGATGGCAAAGGAGGTAAAAATCGTGTTGTAACGCTTGCAGTAGAGCTCATACCGCAATTACGTTCTCAAATACAATTAGTTGATAGTTACCTGCAATTAGATCTGAAAAACCCCTTATATAGCGGCGCTTACATGCCGCATTTGTTACGTAAAAAATATCCAAACCATAACAGACAATTAGGTTGGCAATATTTATTTTCATCACATAAATTAAGCATTGATCCTGAGAGTAAGCAGCTGAGGCGTCATCATATTGATGAAAAGCAATTACAACGCGCTGTTAAACAGGCTGCTGACGATGCAAAAATTAGGAAACACGTTACACCACATACCTTACGCCATTCATTTGCAACGAAACTATACCCAAACCGCCTTAAGATGCGAGTTTCAGTTGGAATTAAAAGCGATTTAGGCAAGGCATTGATTGTAAGTAATAGTGGTTCTATTGTTAAAATCAATAACGCAGTATAAATCGCATTTAAACCAACCCGTTGGGCGCTTCACAGGCACTTACTCTCATCGTTGTAACTTCTTAAAAGGGAATGCCATTATTGCAAAGTAACGCCTTGATATTAAGCCCCTGTGAAACGCTGAATTCTGCATCTTGAGGTAGTTTGGGTATATTACAAAGTGGCGCTGATATTCGTACGGTTCAGGCACAATTAGGCCATAGTGATGTGCGAACAACCCAAATATATACTCATGTTTTACAACAAGGAGCCAATGGTGTTGTAAGCCCATTTTCGAGATTATAAAACCAGCAAAAGTTTTTAATTGTGTGTCACGCGTTAAAGTACGCCTTATACAAAAATAGCGTCGATAATGTATGAAGCCGATTCTTACACAATGAATTTCACTGCGAATTAATATCTCAGCTTTTACCTTTAACCTCGAACCTTTTCCTAAAACAAAAAAACCGCTGTTCGTTTAAAACAGCGGCTTTTCTACTTAAAACTTATAGCCAAAAAACTAATAGCTAAACCTTACGCTTTACCAATCACTTCAAGTCCACCCATGTATGGGCGTAATACTTCTGGTACTACTACTGAACCATCGGCTTGTTGGTAGTTTTCTAGTATGGCAACTAGTGTACGGCCAACGGCTAAACCTGAGCCATTTAGTGTATGTAGTAACTCTGGTTTTTTAGCCCCTTCACGGCGAAAACGTGCTTGCATACGGCGCGCTTGGAAATCAACCATGTTTGAACAAGATGAAATTTCACGGTAGGTATCTTGTGCCGGTAACCATACTTCTAAGTCGTATGTTTTAGCTGCGCCAAAGCCCATGTCGCCCATACATAAAATTACTTTACGGTATGGTAGTTCTAATGCTTGTAAAATTTGCTCTGCGTGGCCTGTTAGCTCTTCAAGCGCTTGCATTGAATCTTCTGGTTTAACTAGTTGTACTAGTTCAACTTTATCAAACTGATGCTGGCGAATTAAGCCGCGTGTATCGCGACCGTAGCTGCCCGCTTCACTTCTAAAACACGGTGTGTGCGCAGTTAAGCGAATCGGTAAATCGCTTTCGTCGTAAATCTCGTCGCGTGCGCTGTTAGTCAACGGTACTTCTGCTGTAGGGATTAAGCTAAAGCCAGCTTGTTGTTCACCGTCGTCGTTTACTAGGCCTAATGTATGGAATAAGTCGCCTGCAAACTTAGGTAATTGGCTTGTGCCGTATAGGCTTGCGCTGTTTACTAAGTACGGTACATACATTTCTGTATAGCCGTTTGTGTCTGTGTGGGTGTCTAGCATGTATTGCGTTAGTGCACGGTGCATACGTGCTACTTGGCCGCGCATTACTGTAAAACGTGCGCCACTAATTTTAACGCCCATTTCAAAATCTAGGCCGTTTAGGTCTTGCCCTACATCTACGTGATCTTTTACTTCAAAGTCGTACTTTTTAGGCGTGCCCCAGGTAAGTATTTCAACGTTGTCGTCTTCATCAGCGCCTTCTGGTACTGATTCGTCTGGTAAATTTGGAATTGCTAAAGCAATGTCGTTAATCGCGTTGAGTACTTCGTCTTGCGCTTTTTTAGTTGCGTCTAATTCGCTGCCTAAATTTGCCACTGCGTCTAATAGCGGCTGTGCGTCTTCGCCTTTCGCTTTTGCTTGGCCAATGGCTTTAGCACTGGCGTTACGTTGACTTTGAAGCTCTTGCGTTTTTACTTGTAATGTTTTGCGTTGCTCTTCAAGTTCTGTCACTTTTGCAACATCAAGCTCGTAGCCACGAGCCGCTAAGCGTGCTGCAGTTTGCTCAACGTCTTGTCGTAAATATTTAGAATCTAACATGTTAGTTTTTAACCTTTTTGCATTACCAGCTGAAGGCCCAGCCAAGCCATAAAAATACAGACCATCACATTTAAGATGATATTGAGGGCCATTTTAATAAAGTGACCTTGTTGTAACAACAACAACGAGTCCATTGAGAATGTTGAAAAGGTGGTTAATGCACCTAAAAAGCCAATACCTATAAGGGTTTTAGCGGGGCTTACAGTGATAATTTGTTTATCTATCAAACCGTATAAAACGCCCATTAACAATGAACCCAGAATATTAACCGCCAACGTACCAAAAGGGAATCCCCTACCAAGGAGTTTTAGCATGGTTTCGCTAATAAAAAACCGTAAACAAGCACCTGAAGCACCGCCAAGGGCGATCATCATATAAAGTTTAATCATTTTCGTATCGTTTAAGTGGGCTTTGCGCATCGCGCTCTTTTAGGTAATCGAGTTTTTGTTTAATTTTTTGCTCAAGGCCGCGATCGCTCGGCAGGTAATATTCCTTGCCGTCCATTTCTGGTGGTAAGTATTTTTCACCAGCGGCAAAGGCGCCCTCTTCGTTATGCGCATAACGGTACTCGGCGCCATAACCTAAGTCTTTCATTAAGTTGGTTGGTGCATTACGTAAATGCTCAGGCACTGGGTAACTTGGCTCGTTTTTGGCATCTGCCTTTGCTTGATTAAACGCCATATAAACCGCATTACTTTTGGGTGCGCTGGCCAAATATAAGGTGGCTTGTGCAATGGCGCGTTCGCCCTCACTTGGGCCTACACGCTGAAATATATCCCAAGCGTTTAATGCCACTTCCATCGCACGTGGGTCTGCGTTACCTATGTCTTCTGTGGCAATGGCAAGTAAACGCCTCGCTACATAAAGTGGGTCGCCGCCACCGGCTAAAATACGGCAATACCAATACAGCGCACCATCCGGTGAGCTGCCTCGTACCGATTTATGAAAAGCCGAGATTAAATCGTAAAATTCATCGCCACCTTTATCGTATTTAGCTAAATGGGTTGGCAGTACTTGGCTTAATACGTGCTCATCTACGTTGTATGTGCCGTTATGCTCGGTGGTTAAATCAACCGCTTGCTCAAGCAGGTTTAACACTTTGCGGGCATCGCCGCCGCTTGCTTGGCAAAGCGCCTTTTTGGCGTTATCGGCAATCACAATGTTTTTTTGGTTTAGCTGCTCATCTTGCTCAAGTGCGCGCTCTATTACTGTGTATAAGTCGGTATCGGCAAGCGACTTTAAAACATAAACGCGTGCGCGCGATAAAATCGCATTATTAAGTGCAAACGAGGGGTTTTCGGTTGTCGCGCCTACAAATATAAACGTGCCGTCTTCTATGTGAGGTAAAAATGCATCTTGCTGCGATTTGTTAAAGCGGTGTACTTCATCCACAAACATTAAAGTGCGTTGCCCGCGGCTTTGTAGGTTATCGTGCGCTTGCGTTACGCTGTCGCGAATATCTTTTACGCCTGCGGTCACAGCCGACATTTGTATAAGCTCGGCATCGGCGTGGTTTGCTATAATTTGCGCCAAGGTTGTTTTACCCACCCCTGGCGGCCCCCACAAAATTAAGCTATGGCAGCGCCCTGCAACAATAGCTTGATGCAAAGGTTTGTCACTACTAAGTAAATGCTGCTGACCTATGTATTCATCAAGCGTTGTTGGGCGCATTCGCGCCGCAAGTGGGCGTACATCGGGTCCAAAGTTAAAGCCTAAATTACTCACCGTGGCTTTGATCGTCTATTTCAACACCTTCTGGCGGTGTAAATTCAAATACTGTGGCGTCAAGCTCGGTGTTTACTTTAGCATCGTTAAAAGTAAACGATGAAAGTTGGCCCGAGTTATCTGTCACTACTAATGTTGCAAGGCCTGCTTGGTTATCCACAAACGTAATATCTAACTGCTCTACTTGGCTTTCTACGCCTTTATTTGGCGTAACACTATAGCCTGAGTCTGTTGCTTGAACACTGTATTTTTCCCATTGTGCAGGGTCTTTTGAGGTAAGTAATACAAACGGCGTTGAGTCTATTAAGCTGTGAGTATTCATTATGGTTACTTGCTCAGCAAAACTGTCGAAGTAATAGGTTTTATCACCATTAGATACAAATAAAGTATCGTCTGGGTTGGTTTGTTCCCAGCGTATCATCATAGGTTGTTTAAGGGCGATTGTACCCTCGCCTTGCATTACGGCTTGGCCTTCTTTGTCTGTTACTTTTTGTGCAAACTGCGCTTTAAAGCTTTTAAGTGTTGCCAGTTTGTCTTGCAGTGCTTGGCTGTCGTCTGCAAAACTCGGTGCGGCAATTAAGCCACTTAATACTAATAATAAACTGTTTAATTTTTTCATTGGTTTGCTCCATTAGGTACTAATACATCGCGAGCACCATTATGACCTGGTGAACTTACGATACCTGATGTTTCCATTTGTTCTACTAAGCGTGCTGCACGGTTATAGCCTACGCGTAACTTACGTTGTACTGATGAAACCGATACCTTGCCTGTCTCAATTACAAATGCGACCGCCTCGTCGTAAAGTGGGTCTGACTCTTCATCTGCACTTTCACTTGCTTCACCGGGTAGTAAAATATCTTCAGTGGCATCGCCATTAAGAATTTCATCTATGTAATTAGGTTTAGCACGCGCTTTCCAATCGTTAACGACTGCGTGTACTTCGTGGTCATCTACAAATGCGCCATGCACACGCTCTGGCACGCTTGTACCTGGCGGTAAATAAAGCATGTCACCCATACCGAGTAAGTTTTCGGCTCCTTGCTGGTCAAGTATGGTGCGCGAATCTATTTTACTTGATACCTGAAACGCCATACGCGTTGGTATATTGGCTTTAATTAAGCCTGTAATTACATCAACCGATGGACGCTGAGTGGCAAGTACTAAGTGAATCCCTGCTGCACGTGCTTTTTGCGCTATACGTGCAATAAGTTCTTCTACTTTTTTACCAACAATCATCATCATGTCGGCAAACTCATCAATTACCACAACAATGCTTGGTAGTTTTTCAAGCTCGTCGGGGCCGTCCTTCATACCGTCTGTGTCTTTAAAAAGTGGGTCCATAATGGGGTAGCCCGCTTCTTTGGCATCAAGTACTTTTTGGTTGTAACCTTTTAAATTACGCACACCCAACGCTGACATCAATTTATAACGACGTTCCATTTCACCTACACACCAACGCAGCGCGTTAGCCGCTTCTTTCATGTCGGTAACCACTTCACATAATAAATGCGGTATCCCCTCGTAAACC
Source organism: Pseudoalteromonas sp. BSi20480 (assembly GCF_000241365.1). Taxonomy (NCBI): domain Bacteria; kingdom Pseudomonadati; phylum Pseudomonadota; class Gammaproteobacteria; order Alteromonadales; family Pseudoalteromonadaceae; genus Pseudoalteromonas; species Pseudoalteromonas sp. BSi20480. The sequence continues at coordinate 8,672 of NZ_BADX01000028.1, forward strand.
GAAAGTTCAAGCATTTTAGGGTCAATCATGATCATACGTACATCATCTGGGCCCGATTTATACAGTAAGCTTAATATCATTACATTAACGCCCACTGACTTACCCGAGCCCGTTGTACCAGCTACCAATAAATGTGGCATTTTACCTAAATCGGCACACACAGGTTGCCCTGCAATGTCTTTACCTAATACCATGGTAAGCGGTGATGGATTTTGCTCAAATTTAGGCGCATTTATTACTTCAGACAAGCGTACTATTTCACGGTGTTTGTTAGGCAGCTCTATACCTATGTAAGTTTTACCCGGAATAACTTCAACAACACGTACACTAATAGCTGAAAGCGAGCGGGCTAAATCTTTTGATAAACCGGTAATTTTAGACACCTTTATTCCCGGTGCTAAATCAAGCTCAAATCGCGTTACAACAGGCCCAGGATATACACCAACTACTGTAGCTTGTACGTTAAAGTCGAGAAGTTTTGTCTCTACAAGGCGTGATACAACATCAAGCTCTTCTTGCGAAATTGGGTTTTTAGCTTTATCGGGTCTGTCGAGTAAATCAAGCGACGGTAATGGGCCTGGTGGCGGCTCTTGGTCAAGCAGTTGTTCAAACTTTTCTTTTGCTGTTGGTGGTGGCTGATACGCAGGCTTTGCTTTTGGCATAGGCCTTGCTGGCGATACCACGGTTGTTACTGGTTTTTCAGGTTCTACAACTTGGCTTTGATCAAGCGCGTTTAATGCCGCTGCCGTATCCATTGGTTCATCATCTATTGCACTAAAGCCAATTTCTTGATCGAGTATATCGTCAAGCTCATCAAATGGGCTGTAGTCGTCGCTGATATGTGGCTCTGTAAAAGGCGTTTGCGGTTTATTAATGGCTTTTTGAGGTGCGTCGTTTTTTGCCTCTACTGGCGCTTCAAGCTGCTCAGTGAGGTCGTCGTTAAACTGAGCATCTGCATTGTCACTGTTTGTGTTTGCAGCAATTCGTTCTCTGTTTATCCAACCTTTTATGTACGAAGTAATAAAGCGATACAACCTAACCATTAAATCGCCTAGGTAATCTACAAAATCAACCCACGACACGCCTGTTAAAAGGGTTAATCCTGCAAAAAAGAAACACAATAGCAAAATTGATGTGCCGGTAAAATTAAACGCCGGCATCATGGCAGTCGCAATGACATCTCCCACTACCCCGCCTGATGAAAAATTATAAATATCGTCGAAGTTAATACTGCTAATTGCCGTAGCTGAGGTCACAAACAGGGCTAAGCCTATAATGCGAAGGGCTAATGTTGTGTAATCAAGCTGTAAAATACGGTGCGGCTGTTTAAACAATAAATAGCCGAATAACTGAATCGCCGCCGGAACTAAATACGCAAGCCACCCAAAAGTAAGCAGCAGTATATCGGCAACCCACGCACCGGCGGTGCCTGTAATATTTTTTACGTTTCTAAATTCGCCGGTTTGTGACCACGAAGGATCTGCCGGGTCAAAACTGATTAAGGCACATAAAATAAATATTGCAGCAAAGGTACTGATAATCAGCCCTGTTTCTAATAGTCTTTGCACACCGTTTAGGCGCATAACTTCCTATCCCTCTTATTATTCTATTTATTACACTTCAACAGCAGTCAAATACCTTAGCAGGAAATGCAATTTGATGCACTTTATCTTAATGTGTATGGCCTGATTATGAACACGTTTTTATAAATTTGAGTCTGTTTACCTTTAACAGTTAAACTTATGCAATGTAAGGGCGAATAATTACGCCGTCTTCACCTTTTACTTCTTCCATAACTACATAGGTTCGACTTTCACTCACGTTTGGCAACTTTAAAAGAATGTCTCCTAATACACCACGGTATTCTGACATATCATTAACACGCGTTTTAAGCAAGAAATCAAAATTACCCGACACTAGGTGACATTCTATTATTTCTTCGTGCTTTTTCACGGCTGCACTAAACTCGTCAAATACGTCTGGCGAGGTTTTGGTAATCGTAACTTCTACATACACCGATAACCCCTGCCCTAACTTAGCCGGATCGACCACCGCTTTGTATCCGAGTATGTAACCTTCTCGCTCAAGCTTTTTTACGCGCTCTAGGCAGGGCGTGGCGCTCAGGCCAACTCGTCGGGCCAGTTCAACATTTGAAAGACGCCCATCATGTTGTAATTCCATCAAAATTTTACGGTCTATTCTGTCTAATAACTGATGCATAAGGCTCACTAGTTTTTTACTCTGTTTATTTTTATTATTTAGATAATAACACTAGCTTGGTATTTAAAAAAGGTGAGACACACTGGCTTGTCATGAATATAATAGTGAAAAATTTCAATCCGTTCTTAATAAGGCAAATGTTATGATTATTGGTGTACCTAAAGAAATCAAAAACCATGAATACCGCGTAGGTATGGTTCCTGCTAGTGTTCGTGAATTAGTTAATCACGGCCACCAAGTGGTTGTAGAAACGAATGCAGGTATGGGTATTGGTTTTACAGATGAAGATTACACCCAAGCAGGTGCAGACATTTTAGCAACTGCGGCTGACGTTTTTGCAAACGCAGACATGATTGTAAAAGTAAAAGAACCACAAGCAGTTGAACGTGCAATGCTTCGTGAAGACCAAATTCTTTTCACTTACCTTCACCTTGCACCGGATCTTCCACAAACTGAAGACCTTGTTAAGAGCAAAGCGATTTGTATTGCTTATGAAACAGTGACTGACTCTCGTGGTGGTTTACCACTTTTAGCGCCAATGAGTGAAGTAGCTGGCCGTATGTCTATTCAAGCCGGTGCACAAGCCCTTGAAAAGTCTAACCACGGTCGTGGTATGTTACTAGGCGGTGTACCTGGTGTTGAGCCAGCTAAAGTTGTTGTTATCGGCGGCGGCATGGTTGGTCGTAGCGCTGCACAAATGGCTGTAGGCCTAGGTGCTGATGTTGTAGTACTTGACCGTAACATTGATGTACTACGTGCACTAGACGCGCAATTTGGTAATAAAGTAAAAGCTATTTACTCAACAGCTGATGCACTTGAAAAACACGTACTAGAAGCAGATTTAGTTATTGGTGGCGTACTAATCCCTGGTGCTGCTGCTCCTAAGCTTGTAACAGCAGAGCACATCAAAGCAATGAAGCCTGGCGCTGCTATTGTTGACGTTGCTATTGACCAAGGCGGTTGTATTGCAACATCTAAAGCAACAACGCATGCTGATCCTACTTTCATCGTTGATGAAGTTGTTCACTACTGTGTTGCGAATATGCCGGGTGCTGTTCCACGTACGTCTACATTTGCACTTAACAATGCAACATTGCCGTTTATCATTAACCTTGCAAACAAAGGTTACAAAAAGGCATTGCTAGACGACGCTAACTTCTTAAAAGGCTTAAATGTAATTAAAGGCCAAGTAACGTACAAAGAAGTTGCTGAAGCATTTAACATGGATTACGTTGACCCACGTACAGCGGTTGAAAACGCTTAATTAAGCGTTTGTACCAAT
>NZ_BADX01000027.1:0-2613 GCF_000241365.1 Pseudoalteromonas sp. BSi20480
GCATATTCTCTCCAGCTTTGATCACCCAATTGCATTAACTTTGATCGCTTATTCTCATTAAGCTTTGATCACTAAAATCACTTGTAAATGATCACATTTATGCTCTTAATGATTTTGCCGATCAAAGCTTAATACCACTCGTAACCGAGTTCACGTTTTATCATTTTTGTAGGTGTGTTAAACCGTTATCTGAATCGTTTGATGAGGATAACAACAATGACAACAAGACCTATATCTATGAGTAAATTACATTCCATTTTACGGCTGAAGTACTCAGCACAATTATCCCATCGAGAGATTGCCAGAAGTTTAAATATTTCACCTGGTACTGTGGCTAATTACCTTAAAAAGGCCAATGAGTTAGGCTTAAATCAATGGCCAATACCAGAGGATAAACAGCAAAATACATTTTTCAACACCAAACTCAAGCGCTTCTCAACGCGTAAAAAAAGACACCCAACGCCTGACTGGTTAAATATCAATAAAGACTTAAAACAACATAAACACCTAACATTACAGCTCGTATTTGATGAGTTACTTGAAAAAGTGGGTGAGCCTTATTACAGCTACAGTCACTTCTGCCGAGCTTATAAACAATGGTTAGGTACCCAGCGACTCTCAATGCGTCAGCAGCATAAAGGGGGTGAAAAGCTGTTTGTGGATTATTGTGGCCCCACAATTACCATTACTTGTCCGACGACACAAGAAAAGCGCACTGCTCAGATATTCGTTGCTGTACTAGGTGCATCAAATTATACCTATGCTGAAGCAACGTATAGTCAGCAACTTGAAGATTGGGTAATGAGTCATGCGCGTTGCTTTGAATTTTTAGGCGGCGTTCCTGACGTTGTTATTCCCGATAATCTCAGAAGTGCTGTCAGTAAAACCTGTCGCTACGAGCCTGATTTAAATCCGACGTACCACCAGTTAGCCGAGTACTTTAACGTTGCTGTCATTCCGGCTAGACCTTATAAACCCAAAGATAAATCGAAGGCTGAAGTCGGCGTACAAATTGTTGAGCGTTGGATCATGGCACGCTTACGTAACCAAACCTTCCACAGCTTAGCGCAACTCAATCATGAAATAGCAAAGCTACTGGATATGATGAACAATAAGGTGATGAAGCAATATCAACAATCACGCAAACAGCTATTTGATATGGTGGATAAAAACGCATTAAAGCCATTGCCTGAAAAGCCCTATCAATATACACAAATCAAAACAGTACGTGTGCATATTGATTACCATGTTGAAATAGAAAAACATTACTACAGCGTGCCTTATCTGTGGGTTAAAAAACAATTACGCGCACACATATCCAATCAACTCGTGCAGCTTTATTATGACGGCACTTTAATAGCACAGCATCCTCGCTCAAACCGTTTAGGCGGACATACGACACAGACACATCATATGCCAAAGGCGCATCAAAAACAGCATGAGCAGTCACCGATAAATTTACGCTCATGGGCATTGAGTATCGGTGATTATACTCATCAAGTCGTTGAATTATTGCTTAATAGCAAACGTCATCCAGAGCAAGCTTATCGCACCTGTTTAGGGGTATTAAGTTTAGCTAAAACGTATTCAAAAGAACGCCTCGAGCGAGCATGTTACCGAGCAATTTGCATGAATACGACCACACACAGATCTATTAAGCAAATGCTGCAAAAAGGGTTAGACCAACAACCATTACCCACACTCCAAACAGAGCCAGAAAAGCCAATTACACACAGCAACATACGTGGCACAGATTACTACCATTAAGGAATGTAAACATGATAGAAACAATTAATCAGCAACTTCAATTGCTCAAGTTATCGGGTATAAAGCAAGCACTCAAGCAGCAGCTTGAACAGCCAAACCTATATCAAGAACAAAGCTTTATAGAGCGCGTCAGTTTATTGCTAACACATGAAATTGATACGCGTGACCAAAGAAAAATAGAGCGACTGGTGCGACAAGCAAAATTCCGCGTACCGGGTCAGTTAAATCAACTCATTTACTCGCCGAAGCGCAATCTAGATAAAGCACAAATACGCAGCCTCAGCCAAAGCACCTGGCTGGGTTTACATCAGAATATATTAATTACAGGCGCCACAGGCTGTGGCAAAACCTACCTCGCGTGTGCCTTGGGTCACGAGCACTGTTTACAAGGAAAAAGTGTCTTCTATATTCGATTAAAAGAATTACTTGAAAGTCTATTTCTAGCACAGGCCGATGGCAGTTATCGAAAATTATTGGGTAAACTCATTAAATACGACTTACTTATTTTAGACGATTGGGGGCTAGAGCCACTCAGTGCTCAGCAACGAAGCGACTTACTTGAATTAGTCGATGCTAGATATGGTTATAAATCACACATCATCATTAGTCAGTTACCACAGGAAAATTGGCACCAAATGATCGGCGAATCAACGCACGCTGATGCTATTTTAGATAGGCTGATTCATGGTGCAATTAAGTTGAATTTAAAAGGAGAATCGATACGAAAACAGTTAAATGAATTGACTGATGATGATCAGTTAAGTTAATTTAAAAATGGCTCTACAAAATGATAAATCAAGCGATCAAAGCTGATGAGAATCGGTGATCAAAGTCATGAGAATACGC